>JAKSJE010000014.1 GCA_024398405.1 Bacteroidaceae bacterium | reverse complement strand
TAGTAACAGGTGGTATATGGCTGTTAGTAACAGGTGGTATATGGCTGTTAGTAACGTGAGCATAGTGTCTTCCGCACGGTCGGGTATTTTTGTGTGCGTTCGTGGGCTTTGTTGTCGCATGTGCCGTGACTCGTCAAGGGCGCGCTGGTAATCATTAGAGGCTGCTTTCGTGAGACTCGCTGCATGTGATTTGCGTTTACCTCATGGGAACCGATGTGGTGGGTGAGTCCGTAATTAGTGACGTCGCGGCACTGTGGCGTGATAAAATGTCACATGGCCGTGCGTTTTTTATGGCTCATAGGTGTGGCGTGGCTGTCAAAATAACAGATGCGATTTGTTGATGATGGATTTTTCGGGTAATTGTTTGGTCTAATGAAAATAGTTTGCTAACTTTGCACCTTAATAAATATAAGGTGTGGCATTCACACTTCCAGAAGGTAAAAAGTTTGTTCAGTCCGATAGTTTATGAGCAGGAAAATCAAGGTTTGTGACATCACGATGAAGCTGGCCGACATGGACGGAAGAGCCTCGCTCTCGTTCCGCCAGAAGATAGAACTCGCCAAGTTGCTCCGTCGTCTCGGTGTCCCGGTGATAGAGACGGGCGAGATAAGGAACGGCAAACGCGACAGCTTGTTGGTTAAGTCGCTCGCCACGGCAGTGGGCGACAGTGTGCTGACGGTCCCGGTCGATATCTTCCGTCAGGAGAGTATCGACGAGACATGGGCCGCGCTGAGGGAGGCGCGCCATCCGCGTCTGCAGGTCTCGGTGCCGGTGAGCACGGTCCAGATGGAATACCAGTGCCACAGGAAACCCGCCGCCATAGCAGAGCTCGTGAAGACGGCCATAGCGAGATGCAGAGCCTTGTGCGACGAGGTGGAGTTCATAGCAGAGGACTTCGGACGAGGAGAGCGTGAGTTCGTGATGGGGATGATACAGACGGCGGTGGAGAGTGGCGCGACCACCGTCACCATATACGACACGGCCGGTACGTTGTTTGGCCAGGAATTCTACGAGAGCACGCTGAGCGTGCGCCATGCCATCCCCGAGAGCGTCAGCCTTGGAGTGTGGTGCTCGAACGAGATGTACATGGCTGACGCCTGCGCTCTGGCCGCGGTGATGGCCGGCGCTGATGAGGTGAAGACGACACCATACGGCGGCGCTACGGCTTCGGTCAAGCGGTTCGTGAAGATACTGAGCGTAAAGGCCGATGTCTGTCATGCGTCGTGTGACGTGAACCGCACGGAGCTCCGGAGGGTGGTAGGGCAGATAAAGACCCTCTGCGAGGCGGACAGGAAGAGCGCTTTCGCGTCGATGGACGGAACATGCGGCTATGACGGCGACCTGCAACTGAGCGCCAACGACGACAAGGATGCCGTGGTGAAGGTGACGCAGGGGCTTGGCTACGACCTCAGCGACGATGACGCGCAGAGGGTGTATGACGCATTCCTGCTTCTGGCTCAGAAGAGCAAGACGGTCGGAGCGAAGGAGATAGACGCCATTGTCGCGTCCGTGGCGTTCCAGGCTCCTGCCAGATACCATCTGGAAAGTTATCTTATCAACTCCGGCAACGTCATCTCGGCGACCTGTCACATGCGGCTGAGGAAAGACGGTGAGTTGCTTGAGGGCGTGTGTCTGGGCGACGGACCCGTGGACGCGGCCTTCCAGGCGATAGAGGGTCTCGTCGGAACGAAATATGAGCTCGACGACTTCCAGATACAATCGGTGACTGGAGGGCGCGGGGCCATGGGAGGCGCCACGGTGAGGCTCCGACATGAGGGAAAAGTGATTTCGGGCATAGGCACATCCACTGACATAGTGGAGGCGAGTATCCTCGCGTACCTGAATGCCCTGAACAAAATAGTTTACGAAGAGCAAGAAGGATGAGACTGTCGTTTTCTACACGAGGGTGGGAGAGCGCCGGCTGGGATGAGTTGGTCGCCAGTGCGTTAGAGATGCGTTTCGCCGGCGTAGAGGTCTATAACGCCTGCCGTAACCAGTCGCTCACAGGCAACGGCGGTCCTTTTGACTCCTTCTCCGTCCTCAGGACATTCCGTGAGCTGAGGGAAAAGAAACTCGCGGTGCCTTGCTTCGATACGTCGGTTGACATCTCGGAGGAGTTGCGGTGCGACGAACTGCTGCGCACTCTGAGGATAGCCTCGGATATGAGGAGCCCTTATGTGAGCGTGTGCGCGATGGCCGACCACTCAGCCATAATCAGGAAGAACCTTCAGCGACTGATTCCGCTGGCGGAGGAGAACAGGGTGACGATACTGATAGAGACGAGCGGTGTCTATGCCGACACGGCCTTGCTGAGAGACCTGATGAACGACTTCGCTTGTGACCAGATAGCAGTGCTGTGGGACGTGCATCATCCATACCGCGACAAATGTGAGACACCCGCCCAGTCGATCAAGAACCTCGGGGCATACGTGAGGCATGTGCATCTGCGCGACAGCGACGACGCTGACACGTACAACCTCATCGGCGAAGGCAACTTCCCGGTGAAGGAGGTGATGGACGCGCTATGGTCCATCGACTATGATGGGTTCGTGTCATTGGAGTGGGAACCCGAATGGATGGCCGACCTCAAGGACATGAATGTCATCTTCCCTCATTTCGTCAATTACATGGAACGCTTCGAGAGAAGCCGTGACAAGAAAACGAGGCTCTTCCCCAACCACGACGGTACAGGGTTCTATATATGGAAGAAAGACGAACTGATCAATCACACCTTCTCGCAGGTTCTCGACAGGCTTGTTGAGGAGTTCCCTGATCAGTACTGTTTCAAATACACCACGCTCGACTATACCCGTACCTACAGCGAGTTCCGGCGTGACGTCGATGACTTCGCCCGGGCTCTTGTGTCGCTGGGCGTGAGACCCGGGAGCAAGGTGTCGGTCTGGGCGACTAACGTTCCGGCGTGGTACATCACCTTCTGGGCGACTGTGAGAATAGGTGCCGTGCTGGTGACCGTCAACACCGCTTATAAGTCGCACGAGGCGGAATACCTGCTCCGCCAGTCGGACACCCACACCCTTGTGATGATAGAGAGCAGCCTTGACTCCGACTATAGGAGGATAATCAACGAACTATGTCCGGAGATAAGCAACAGCCAGCCGGGAAAGCCTCTGCACTGCAAACGTCTGCCGTTTCTGAGGAACGTCATCACCGTGGGGTTCCGTCAGGCCGGCTGTCTGACCTTCGAGGAGGCGATGGCGAGGAGGAACCTCGTGCCGAAGGAGGTGGTGGAGGGCATGGCGGCAGACGTGAGGCCGGATGACGTGTGCAACATGCAATACACCTCCGGCACGACAGGCTTCCCGAAAGGAGTGATGCTCACCCACTACAACGTGGTGAACAACGGCAAGGCGATTGGAGACCGCATGGGACTCTCGACCGCTGACCGTATGATGATACAGGTGCCCATGTTCCACTGCTTCGGCATGGTGCTTTCGATGACCTCGTCGGTGACACATGGCGCGACGATGTGCCCGATGCCGTATTTCTCCGCCAAATCCTCGTTGGCGTGCATAAACCAGGAGCGGATCACCTGCTTCAACGGCGTGCCTACTATGTTCATCGCCATGTTCAATCATCCGGACTACCGCTCGACAGACTTCTCTCACATGCGGACAGGAATCATGGCAGGCTCCGGTTGCCCTCCTGAGTTGATGCGCCGCGCCGCACGCGAGGACGAGATGAACATGAAGGGGATAGTGAGCGTGTATGGTCAGACGGAGTCGGCCCCGGGAAGTACGATGTCCGCATGGACAGACCCGATAGAGGTCAGGACGGACACGGTAGGGTACGCGTTTCCCCACGTGGCTTGCAAGGTGGTGGATCCAGAGACCGGCGAGGAAGTGCCGGCAGGGGTGAACGGCGAGTTCTGCTCCAAAGGGTACAACACCATGAAGGGCTACTACAAGATGCCGGACGCGACAACGCAGGCCATCGACGGTGATGGCTGGTTGCACTCGGGCGACCTCGCCTGCAAGGACGAGGCCGGAAACTACAAAATCACGGGAAGACTGAAGGACATGATCATACGTGGCGGTGAGAATATCTACCCGAAGGAGATAGAGGAGTTCATCTACACCCACCCGAAGGTGAAGGACGTGCAGGTCATCGGCGTGCCCGACGAGAAGTATGGTGAGGAGGCCATGGCTTGTATTGTCCTGAAAGACGGTGAGACGCTTACGGAGCCGGAGATGAGAGCATATATCACAGCAAGCCTGGCAAGGCACAAAGTGCCGAAGTATATAGACTTCACTGATGCGTTCCCGATGAACGCGGCAGGCAAAATACTGAAATACAAGATGCGTGAGAACGCTGTTGAGAAACTTGGACTGAAATGACAAATAAGGAATTAGTCACACTTGACGGAAACGAGGCCGCGGCACACATAGCCTACGACTTCACGGAGATAGCAGCCATATATCCGATAACCCCATCCTCGCCGATGGCGGAGCATACGGACAACTGGTCAGCCAAAGGTCGGAAGAACATCTTCGGACAACCAGTGACGCTGATAGAGATGCAGTCGGAGGCAGGTGCGATCGGCGCCGTCCACGGAGCGGCGCAGACGGGCTCACTGGCTACGAGTTTCACTTCGAGCCAAGGGCTTATGCTCATGATACCGGTGCTTCACCGGATAGCGGGCGAGAGACTTCCTGTGGTGCTTCATGTGGCGGCACGGACCGTGGGCACTCATGCCATGAGCATATTCGGAGATCACAGCGATGTGATGTGTTGTAGGAACACCGGATTCGCGATGCTGTGCACGAGCAGCGTCCAGGAGGTGACAGACCTCGCCGCCGTGGCGCATCTTGCCGCTCTGAAAGGCAGGACACCTTTCATGCACTTCTTCGACGGTTTCCGTACATCCCACGAAATCAATACTGTGGAGATGATAGACACAGAGAAACTGCATGGCCTGCTTGACAAGGAAGCACTCGCAGCCTTCCATCGTCACGCACTCAGTCCTGAGCATCCTCTCATGAGGAGCACTGTGCAGAACCCGGATGTCTTTTTCCAGATTCGTGAAGCCTGCAATCCATACTATGACAGGCTTCCGCAGATTGTCGAGGACTATTTCCTGGAGATAAACAAGATAACAGGCCGGGACTATCATGTCTTCAACTATTACGGTGCTCCTGACGCGACAGATGTCGTAGTGGCAATGGGAAGTGTGTCGGGCGCTGTGAGGGAGGCCGTTGACAGCCTGAACGCGAATGGCAGGAAGACCGGTTTCGTCCAGGTGCACCTGTACAGACCTTTCAGCGCAGAGCATCTTCTTGGTGTGATGCCTGGCACTGTCAGGCGCGTGGCGGTACTCGACCGTTGCAAGGAGCCTGGCGCCATGGGGGAACCACTGTACGAAGACGTATGCGCCGCTGTGTGCCAACGTGGTCTTCAGGTCAAGGTGATAGGAGGCCGTTACGGTCTTTCGTCGAAGGACACATATCCATCGCTCATCATGTCGGTGTTCGACAACCTCAGGTCAGACCGCCCTGTCAACGGATTCACAATCGGCATAAATGACGATTTGACCCACCTCTCGCTGGCTCCCGCCACCACCTATGAGCCTTATGCGGCAGGGAAGACCTATCGCTGCAAGTTCTGGGGGCTTGGAGGAGACGGCACGGTGGGAGCGAACAAAAACACGGTGCACATAGTCAGCGAGTGTTCTCACATGTACGGTCAGGCGTATTTCGAGTATGACGCCAAGAAGTCGTTCGGCGTCACCAAGTCGCATCTGCGGTTCAGCAGCGAGCCGATAGATGCCTCGTATTACGTTAAAGACGCTGATTTCGTCGCATGTCACAATCAGAGCTACATCGGGAAATATGATATCGTCTCCGAACTGGCGAACGGGGGGCTGTTCCTCCTGAACTGTGACAAGGACGACGCGGAACTCGTAGGATGGCTGCCGAATCATGTCAAACGAGTCTTGGCAGAAAAGCATGTGCGCTTCTTTGTGATCAATGCGACAGACATAGCGCTGAGGCTCGGTCTTGGAGCACATACGAACACCGTCCTTCAGGCTGCCTTTTTCTCAGTCTCCAAGATTATAGAGACGCAGACAGCGCTTGCGGCCATGAAAGAAGCGGCAAAAACGACTTATTTCGCCAAAGGCGAGAAGGTGATAGCCCAAAACATCAAAGCGATAGACTGTGGCGCTGATGAGGTAAGGGAGATAGCCGTTCCTGATTGCTGGAGGGAACTTGCTGATGACCCTGCCGAGGATGTGAGCGCCCTCCCGGCAAAGGTGAGGTCGCTGCTGCTGCCTATCAACAGCCAGAAGGGAGACGACATGCCGGTGAGCGCCTTCTGTGACTATGTTGACGGAGCCATGGAACTTGGCTTCACAGCCTATGAGAAACGAGGAATTGCCGTGAAGACGCCTAAGTGGGACGCGGAGAAGTGCATCCAGTGTAACCGATGCTCATTGGTCTGCCCTCATGCGGTAATCAGACCATTGCTTCTCAATGAGGATGAAAAGGCGGCGGCACCATCCGGTTTTACTTCGGTGGACGCAAAACTGTCGGCCAATGCCAAAGCGAAAGCCGAGGGAAAACTTTACTATGCACTTTCAATCTCAGCCTATGACTGCACCAGTTGCGGCAGTTGTGCGGAGAGTTGTCCGTCGGATGCGCTCAGCATGGTCCATGCTGAACAGGATGATAAAGACAAGGCGCTTTTCGAATACGGACGGAAAGTGTCAGACAAAGGTGACTTGTTCGACCCTTACACCGTCAAGGGAAGCCAGTTCAGGACACCTCTGCTGGAATTCTCAGCAGCATGCGCAGGCTGTGGCGAGACCCCTTATGCGAAACTTCTCACACAACTCTTCGGAGACAGGGTGTATTGGGCAAACGCCACTGGTTGCTCGCAAGCGTGGGGTGCGGCGATGCCGGCTATCCCCTACACAACCAATCAGAGAGGCTTCGGACCGGCATGGACCAACAGCCTGTTCGAGAACAACGCCGAGCTCTGTCTGGGAATGTATTTGTCCGTGACACAGAAACGCGAATTAGTCCGTTCTTTAGTAACGGAACTGAAAGATAAGTCGGAAGGTGGGCTGAGGACTGCGTGTGAGGAATTCATCGCCTCATTCAATGACATGAATCTCTCGCGTAAGGCTTCAGATAAACTCATAGAATCGCTCTCTGAGATGCCTCAGGCCAGTGAGCATGAGACTACGGCACGACTGCTTGCACTGAAAGACCACTTCGCTAAAAAGACATTCTGGATGTATGGCGGTGACGGATGGGCTTATGACATAGGGTTCGGTGGACTGGATCATGTGATTGCCACGGGGGCAAACGTGAATGTGTTCGTCATAGACACTGAGATGTACTCCAATACAGGAGGGCAGAGCTGTAAGGCTACTCCGATAGGGGCGGTGGTGAAATTCGCATCTTCCGGAAAGAAAAGCCAGAAGAAAGACCTCGGACGTATAATGATGAGCTATGGCAATGTCTATGTCGCACAAGTGGCTATGGGAGCAAACCAGAACCAACTCCTGAAAGCAATCAAAGAAGCAGAGGAGTTTGACGGACCTTCGGTGATCATAGGCTACACTCCTTGTGTGTCACATGGCATCAGCATAGGCATTCAGAAAGTCCAGGAAGAAATGAGGCGCGCGGTTGACAGCGGCTACTGGACGCTGTACAGGTTCGACCCTCGCAAGGAACATCCTTTCCAACTTGACAGCAAAGCACCTACAATGCCTTACACGGACTTCCTTGATGGTGAGGTGCGCTATTCGTCATTAAGAAGAACGTTCCCTGAGAATGCGGATGAACTGTTCGTCAAGGGCAGGGAAGAGGCGGAGAGAAGATTTGGGTTGTTCAAGGAACTAAGCGAACAATAAATGATATATAACAGCATCGAGGAACTGATAGGCCATACGCCGTTGTTGAGGCTTCATAAGTATGCAGAGGCCGTGGGTCTCACTTTCGTCCCGCTCGCCAAACTGGAGTACATGAACCCTGCAGGCAGTGTGAAAGACCGTACGGCTCTGTTTATGATTAATGATGCCGAAAGGAGAGGAAGACTTCAGGCAGGTGGCACTATAATTGAGCCTACAAGCGGCAATACAGGAGTGGGTATGGCTATGATTAGCAGGATACGAGGATACAGACTCATTCTCACCATGCCGGACACAATGAGCCAAGAACGTATCAACCTCCTGAAAGCGTATGGCGCAGAGGTGGTCCTGACTTCCGGCGAACTCGGAATGGGCGGTGCGGTGGAAGAAGCAAGGAGGCTGAACAGGGAAATAGACGGTTCTGTGATTCTTGGCCAGTTCGACAATCCAGCCAATGCATCAGCACACTATCATACTACGGCGGAGGAGATATGGACGGATACGCATGGCGACATCGGTACGTTCATTGCGGGAGTCGGAACAGGAGGCACACTGTGCGGCACAGCCAGGAAATTGCGGGAACTCAAGGGCGAGTCCTCTATTTATACAGTAGGTGTTGAGCCTGCATCGTCGCCTCTGATAACGGAGGGAAAAAGCGGAGAGCATAAAATACAGGGGATAGGAGCCAACTTCATTCCCGGGAACTATGACAACTCACTCGTTGATGAGGTTGTGGACATCACAAACGAGGAGGCGGTAGATGCGGCGAGACTTCTTGCGGAAACGGAAGGAGTGCTATGTGGTTACTCTGGTGGCGCGGTTCTTGCGGCATTGGCAAAATGTAAACAAAACTCAGGAGAAACTGTCGTTCTGATACCGGACGGCGGCGAGAGATACCTGTCCACGGATTTGTATAGACGGTGAGAGACTGGGAATATGAAAACTAATCTGACATTTAACTACAACGATGTGAGGCATCTGATTTACGAGGTTAGGAACAGACTGTTCCCCGACTATTACGAGCCTCGTGAGTCATCACCTTTGTTTGATATGTTGCCAATAGGTTATATTGATGAACTCAGAGGTCAGATAATGAAGGATGTCAGGGCGACTTACGAGGGCGACCCCGCAGCGCAAGACTTCGAGGAAATCATCTGTTGCTATCCGGGTATCAAGGCGATAATCAATTACAGGCTTGCCCACAAACTCTGGACGATGAATGTCAGACTGATACCTCGTATGATAACCGAATGGGCACATAGTGAGACAGGCATTGACATCCATCCAGGTGCAACGATAGGTGGCTATTTCACGATTGACCATGGTACTGGCATCGTGATAGGCGAGACCTGTGTCATCGGAAACCATGTGAAACTGTATCAGGGAGTCACCCTCGGAGCAAAGAGTTTTCCACTTGACAAGGATGGTAACCCTATCAAGGGACTACCGCGCCATCCGATACTTGAAGACGGGGTGATCGTGTATAGTAACGCAACGATACTTGGAAGGGTGCGAATTGGTAGGAATTCTGTGATTGGAGCTAACAAATGGATAGTGTCAGATGTCGATGCGGGAACAAAAGTAACATAGTCTTATTTTTGTTGGCCAAATATTTGCATATGTTGCGAATTTGTTGTAATTTTGCACGAGATTAAAGGAGGAAGCAATATGACAAAGTTTGGCATTGTACGTCGAGTGATTATCCGAATTCAGATTATACCGATAGTCTGAGAATAGGTCTTTGTTATTTCCCAAAAGATTGTTCTTGATTCAAACAATAAAGCCTTTCTCAGTAAACCACGGAGAAAGGCTTTTTCAAAAAAAGGCAGATGACTGAACATATAGAGATACTGGATACTACGCTGAGAGATGGCGAGCAGACATGCGGTGTGAGTTTCATGCCCCACGAGAAACTTGCTATCGTTCGCATGATGCTTGAGGAACTCATGGTTGACAGAATCGAAATCGCTTCTGCTCGTGTGTCCGAAGGCGAAGTGAAATCCGTCTCCAGTATCTGTCAATGGGCTGAGAAAGCAGGAGTCCTTGACAAAATAGAGGTCCTTGGATTTGTTGACGGGAATATATCCGTTGACTGGATAAGGCAATGTGGTGGCAAGGTCATCAATCTCCTTGCTAAAGGAAGCAGGGAACATTGTGAAAAACAATTAGGCAAAACTCTCCCTCAACATATCAGTGACATCAAGACCACGATAGGATATGCTAACGGCAATGGTATCAAGGTGAATCTCTATCTTGAGGATTGGAGTATGGGTATGCAGAGAGACTCGCAATATGTGTTTGACTTAGTCCGGGCTCTTGCAAATGAGAAAATCGAAAGGTTCATGCTACCCGATACTTTAGGCGTGCTCAATCCGAACCAGGTCACAGACTTCGTAGGACAGATGGTCGGACACTTCCCCCAGTTGCGTTTTGATTTCCATGCGCATAATGACTATGACATGGCGATAAGCAATGTGTTTGCGGCTGTGAAGGCGGGTGTCAGTGGACTTCATACTACTATCAACGGACTTGGGGAAAGGGCTGGTAATGCCTCTATCGCAAGCGTGCAGGCCATATTGAAGGATCACCTGCATGTCAACACCAACCTGAACGAGGAGCGCCTTATGGCTGCGAGCCGGATGGTGGAATCGTTCTCGGGAATAGCAATAGCAAGCAATCAGCCAATCGTAGGTGAGAATGTCTTCACGCAAGTTGCCGGAGTACATGCTGATGGTGACAGTAAGCATAATCTTTACTGCAACAAACTTCTCCCTGAGAGGTTCGGGAGGAAACGAGAATACGCGTTAGGGAAGAACAGCGGCAAGGCGAACATAAAGAAGAACCTCGATGAACTTGGAATGACTCTTGACGAGGACTCCATGAGGAAGGTCACGGCAAGAATCATCGAACTGGGCGACAGGAAGGAACTGGTGACACAGGATGACCTCCCGTTTATCATCTCTGATGTGTTGAAACATGATGTGTCGGATGAGAAAGTCAGGTTGCTCGGCTATAATGTGGCACTGTGTAACAGCCTGAAACCTACATGCTCACTGAGGCTTGACATCAACGGACAAGTTTTCGAGGAAACTTCGAGCGGAGACGGACAGTATGACGCTTTCGTTAGGGCATTGCGGAAAATCTACAAGATAACTCTGGAAAGAAAATTCCCAATGCTTGTGAACTACGCAGTTTCCATTCCCCCTGGTGGAAGAACGGATGCCTTTGTCCAGACTATCATCACATGGGAGTTCGAAGGCCGGACGTTTAAGACCAGAGGTCTCGATGCGGATCAGACTGAAGCTGCAATCAAGGCTACAATCAAGATGCTGAACATTATAGAGAACAGTTGACTAACTCGAAAGGATATAAAAACAATATTTATGAAAGGATTTGACGGCTCAAATTTAAAGTTCGGTTATAATAAGACCGATTTCAATGTGCGATGCGAGTACAAAGACGGTAAATGGGGAGACATACAGGTGTCAGATAGCGAAATGATACCACTCCATATGGCCGCCACGTGCCTTCATTATGGCCAGGAGGCTTTTGAGGGACTAAAAGCATATAGGGGAAAAGACGATAAAGTGAGGATTTTCCGCATGGACAAAAACGCGGAGCGTCTGCAGTCAACATGCAGAGGGATGATGATGCCAGAGGTGCCTACGGAGTTGTTCTGCGAGATGGTGACGAAAGTAGTCACCTTGAATGCGAAGTGGGTGCCGGACTATGGAAGCGGAGCGACTCTTTACATCCGTCCTCTGCTAATAGGCACAAGTGCGCAAGTGGGAGTTCATCCTGCTTCGGAATACCTGCTCCTAATGTTCGTCACACCTGTAGGTCCGTACTTCAAGGGCGGTTTCTCGACCAATCCATACATGGTCACACGGCAATATGACCGTTCAGCACCTCTCGGCACAGGCATATATAAAGTCGGGGGAAACTATGGAGCAAGCATGAAAGCGAATGATCTGGCCCACAAGATGGGGTACAGTTGTGAGTTCTATCTCGATGCGAAAGAGAAGAAATACATTGATGAATGTGGTGCTGCCAATTTCTTTGGAATCAAGGACAACACTTATGTCACCCCTAAATCCACTTCCATACTGCCGTCAATAACCAATCTGTCATTGCAGCAGCTTGCAGAGGATTTAGGCATGAGGGTGGAATGCCGTCAGGTCCCGATTGAAGAACTTGAGACATTCGAGGAAGCGGGGGCTTGCGGAACAGCGGCTGTGATATCTCCGATTGAGAGAATTGACGATGTGGAGATGAACAAGACGTACGTACTTTCAAAAGACGGGAAGCCGGGCCCGATTTGTACTAAACTGTATGAGACACTGACAGGCATCCAGTTCGGCGACATCGAGGATACACACAACTGGGTTACCGTCCTTGACATATAGAGACTTGCTATCAAAACGAACAAACATATCCCACCTTGAAAATGAAATATATTAATCCTCTTAGAAGTTCAGTCTGTACCGAGGGCCGGAGAATGGCAGGCGCAAGAGCCCTTTGGGTTGCCAACGGTATGAAACGTGAGCAATTCGGCAAGCCTATTATCGCTATCGTAAACTCATTTACTCAATTCGTTCCAGGACACACTCATTTGCATGAGGCTGGTCAGATAGTCAAAGCGGAAATAGAGAAGATGGGGTGCTATGCCGCTGAGTTCAACACTATCGCTATTGATGACGGAATCGCAATGGGACATGACGGTATGCTTTATTCGCTGCCAAGTCGTGATATTATTGCGGATAGCGTTGAATATATGGTCAATGCCCACAAGGCCGATGCGATGATCTGCATCAGCAATTGTGATAAGATAACCCCAGGCATGCTGATGGCCGCCATGAGACTTAACATACCAGCAGTGTTCGTCAGTGGGGGACCGATGGAGGCTGGCAAATACAAGGGTGAGAATCTGGACCTTATCGCAGCCATGGTGAAAGGTGCTGACAAGACCGTGAGCGATGAGGAACTTGCAGAGGTGGAAAACAGAGCATGTCCTGGTTGTGGCTGTTGTTCCGGTATGTTCACGGCGAATTCCATGAACAACCTTACAGAGGCGATTGGACTCAGCTTGCCAGGAAACGGGACAATTTTGGCTACACATGTGAACAGGACAGAATTGATGCGGCAGGCTGCTCGTCAGATTGTGGACAACGCATTCGCGTATTACAGAGATGGGGATGACAGCATTCTTCCGAGGAGCATTGCTACCCGTCAGGCTTTCCTCAATGCCATGACTCTTGATATCGCAATGGGTGCATCCACAAACACCGTGCTTCATCTGCTTGCAATAGCCCAGGAGGCAGATGTCGATTTCACCATGACGGACATTGATGAATTGTCGAGAAAGACTCCGTTCTTGTGCAAGCTCGCTCCGAATTCTCAGAGGTACAGTGTTCAGGAATGTGGGAGGGCAGGTGGAATGCTCAACCTTCTTGGGGAACTGGCAAAGGGGAATCTGATAGATACTTCTGTTAAGCGGGTCAATGGAAGTACGCTTGCTGAAGATATAGATAGATTCGACATACTCAAAGCATCGGTTGATCCGGAAGCAAGGCGTATTTATTCATCTGCCCCGGCAGGTGTGTTCTGCAACAGACTGGGAGTTCAGGACTCTCAGTATGACACACTTGACACAGACCGTGTGAATGGGTGTATCAGATCGATAGAAAACGCCTATACGAAAGATGGGGGCATGGCTGTGCTGTTCGGAAACATTGCGCAGGATGGTTGCGTCGTGAAAACCGCAGGCGTGGATGAGAGTATCTGGAAGTTCGCCGGTCCTGCTGTGGTGTTTGACTCTCAGGAAGATGCATGTGAGGGAATCTTAGGCGGAAAGGTCAAGGCTGGCGATGTCGTAGTCATCACTCATGAAGGTCCGAAAGGCGGTCCCGGGATGCAGGAAATGCTTTATCCTACTTCGTATATCAAGTCCATGCATCTCGGCAAGGAATGCGCACTCATTACTGACGGAAGATTTTCAGGGGGGACAAGCGGACTTAGTATCGGTCACATCAGTCCTGAAGCTGCCAACGGCGGTAATATCGGGAAAATTGTTGATGGTGACATAATCGAAATAGACATCCCTAACCGTTCCATCAACGTGAGACTTTCCGAAGAGGAATTGGCTGGGCGGCCTCAGCGACCTCTGGAAAGAAACAGAATCGTCAGTAAGGCGCTCAGAGCATATGCGCAGAGTGTTGCAAGCGCAGACAAAGGAGGAGTTAGACTTATTTAGAAAGATGCAGAGTTCCATATGGAAAAGATAACAGGCTCAGAAGCCTTGATGCGAAGTTTGATAAGCGAAGGCGTGAAGACACTCTTTGGCTATCCGGGAGGAGCCATCATGCCTGTATATGATGCTTTGTATAATCATAAAGAAGAACTAAATCATATTCTTGTCCGCCACGAACAAGGAGCTGTTCATGCTGCACAGGGTTTTGCGAGAGTCTCTGGTGAAGTGGGGTGCGTGATTGTCACAAGCGGACCAGGTGCTACCAACACCGTAACGGGCATAGCTGATGCCATGATTGACAGTACGCCATTAGTGGTGATATGCGGTCAGGTCGGTACATATCATCTTGGCACTGACGCATTCCAGGAAGTTGATGTGGTGAATGTCACGAGCCCGATTTCGAAATGGGGCTATCAGATCAGAAGCGCCGAGGACATTGCATGGGCAGTCAGCCGTGCTTTCTATATCGCTAAGAGTGGCAGACCGGGTCCCGTAGTCCTTGACTTTACGAAGAACGCACAGACTGAGTTGCTTGAATACCATTCTGAAAAGGTCGGTTTTATCAGGAGTTATCGTCCGGACCCTGGTTTCACTCCTGACGCCATCACTGCGGCTGCAGAACTTATAAACAATGCGAAGAAACCGTTGGTGCTTGTCGGCCAGGGAGTAGAACTCGGGGATGCAAGAAAAGAACTGCTTGATTTTGTCGAGAAAATCGATTCACCATGCGGATGTACGCTGCTCGGACTGTCTGGATTCCCTTCCGAACACCGGCTCAACATGGGAATGTTGGGTATGCACGGAAACCTTGCTCCTAATGTCAAGACAAATCAATGTGATGTCCTGATTGCAGTCGGAATGCGCTTCGACGACAGAGTCACCAGCAATCTGAAGACATACGCCAAACAAGCGAAGATCATACATTTCGATATTGACCCATCAGAATTCAACAAGAATGTCCCTGTTGACATTCCCGTGCTTGGCAACTGCAAACATACATTGGCAGAGGTCACCAAATATGTGCAGCCCAATGAACATAAAGAATGGATAGATAGTTTCAGACCATATTATCAGCAGGAATATGACAAGGTTATAGATAAAGCCATCCATCCACAAACAGGACCATTGTTGATGCCTGAAGTGATAAATGCTGTAAGTGAAGCCACGAACCATGAGTCCATCATGGTGACTGACGTTGGACAGAATCAGATGTTCGCTTGCAGATACTTCAAATTCAGGAAGGGACGTAGCGTGGTTTCTTCCGGAGGATGCGGAACCATGGGATTCGGACTGCCTGCTGCTATCGGTGCCACATTAGGAGCCCCAGACAGAACCGTCTGTCTTTTCGTCGGTGACGGAGGGTTGCAGATGACAATTCAGGAACTGGGTACGATCATGGAGCAGAAGTCCCCTGTTAAGATTATCCTTCTGAATAACAACTTCCTTGGTAACGTCCGCCAGTGGCAATATATGTTCTTCGACCGGCATTACAGTTTCACCCCAATGCTGAACCCGGATTATGAGAAGATAGCAAGCGCATATAGCATACCGTGTCGGACTGTTGCAGACAGGGTGGAACTCGCCGAGGCTATAAACGAGATGATCAACACCACCGGCCCATATCTGCTTCAGTGTGTGGTGAAAGAAGAGGAGAACATACTTCCGATAACTCCGCCAGGAGCCAATGTCGATGAGATGGTTCTCGAGATAAACGATTAGAAAACTCGAATATGGAGAAAAGACAATATCCCTATAGTGATTGTGAGACTTGCGGAAAGTGCAAAGGACTTCCCGCAAGGGATACGAGTAAATGCGAAAGGCTTTATACGATAATGGTGTTTTCGGAAAACGTACCTGGCTTGCTTTCGCAAATTACCGCGGTATTCACTCGCCGGCAAGTGAACATCGAAAGTCTGAATACATGTGGGTCTTCTATTCCGGGCATTCATAAATACACAATCACATGTGTTTGCACGGAAAACATGGCGAAGATGCTTACATTGCAAATCGAAAGACGAATAGACGTACTTCAGGCAAGATACTATGTTGACGATGAACTGTTCAGCCTTGAGGCAGCACTATACAAGATTTCAACACCAGTGATGATGAATGATTCCGAAATCACAGAGGCCATACGCCATCATGGAGCACACATCGTCGAGGTGAACCCGGTCTTCTCGACTATAGAGAAAATAGGTAGGACAACTACCATATTTGACCTGTTCGACCTTCTGCATGAGAAAGGAGCCGTTCTTCAGTTCTCAAGAACAGGACGGATTAGCCTTACAAAAAGCAAGGAGGAGTATCTTGACAAATTCCTTGCGGAGCGGGAGAATGAAAAGATATTATCAGTACAAAATAACAACTAATTTAAAAACAGCATCATTATGAAAATGAATTTTGGTGGGGTTATTGAGGAAGTAATGACCCGTGAGGAGTTCCCATTGGAAAAGGCACGTGAGATTCTCAAGGACGAGACAATCGCGGTTATTGGCTATGGTGTCCAAGGACCAGGTCAGGCATGCAATCTCAGAGACAACGGATTCAATGTTATTGTCGGGCAGCGACAGGGTAAGACTTTCGACAAGGCCATTGCGGATGGCTGGGTGCCGGGTGAGACTCTGTTCTCTATTGAGGAGGCCGCTGAGAAAGGTACTATCGTAATGTGTCTCCTTTCTGATGCGGCGGTCATGTCTGTATGGCCATCCCTTAAACCACATCTCAAGCCTGGCGACGCTCTCTATTTCTCTCATGGATTCGCAATCACATGGAATGACCGTACAGGGTGCGTTCCTGAAAAGGACATTGATGTCATCATGGTTGCGCCAAAGGGCTCAGGAACCAGTCTCCGCACTATGTTCCTTGAAGGTCGTGGGCTCAATTCATCCTATGCGGTTTATCAGGATGCGACAGGAAAAGCCCTTGACCGAACACTCGCTCTTGGAATTGGCATCGGCTCAGGTTACTTGTTCGAGACAACCTTCCTTCGTGAGGCGACAAGCGATTTGACAGGAGAGAGAGGTTCCCTGATGGGAGCGATTCAAGGACTTCTGCTCGCTCAGTACGAGACATTGCGCGAAAACGGCCACACTCCTTCAGAGGCATTTAACGAGACAGTCGAGGAACTCACACAATCCCTGATGCCACTTTTTGCGGCAAAAGGTATGGACTGGATGTATGCGAACTGTTCCACAACGGCACAGAGAGGCGCACTTGACTGGATGGGCCCGTTCCACGATGCTATTAAGCCAGTTATGCAAAAACTTTATGCAAGCGTGAAATGTGGAGAACAGGCTCAGATCAGTATCGACAGCAACAGCCAGCCGGACTATCGTGAGAAGCTCAATAAGGAACTTGCCGCACTGCATGACAGCGAAATGTGGAGGACTGCTGAAGTGGTTCGTAAACTTAGACCAGAGAATAATTGATGACATCATTCCTGATAGGTTTACTGATACTTGTATTGGGGCTTCTGTTTTATGGCCGATTTCTAAGCAAGGTAGTTGGCATTGATGCGACAAAGGCCACTCCTGCCATCAGACTCCGTGATGGTGTGGACTTTGTTCCTATGCCAGCATGGAAAACATACTTGGTTCAGTTTCTGAACATCGCAGGCACAGGACCCATATTCGGCGCCATACTTGGTATTCTTTATGGTCCGATAGCATATATATGGATTGCGCTTGGGTGCGTGTTCGTAGGTGCTGTACATGATTTCTTCGGGGCAGTACTTTCCATGCGAAAGAATGGTGCGAGTTTTCCTGAAATCATCGTAAGCGAGATGGGTTTCGCGGCGGGAGTGATTGTCCGTTCCATTGCCGTGGTCCTGATGGTCATGGTGGGTGCAGCGTTTACCATGACGCCGGCTGCACTTCTCGCATCAATGATGAACGGATGTGGACTATTCGGCTCTGTGTCGTTCTGGTCGGTTGTCATTTTCGGATACTATCTGTTTGCGGCACTGCTGCCGATTGATAAAGTCATAGGCCGCATTTATCCGATTTTCGGAATAGTCCTCATAATGATGGCACTGGGATTGATTTTCGGAATCTTCACACACAGCGGCTATCTACCGGATTTTTCCGAGACATTCAGTACGGTTAATCCTGACAAGACAGCATTGCCGATGTTCCCTGGCGTTTGTGTGACCATCTGTTGTGGGGCGGTTAGTGGGTTCCACGCGACCCAGAGTCCGCTGATGGTGCGTTGCATCAAGAATGAGAAGCTGATGCGTCCGGTCTTTTTCGGAGCAATGATAACAGAGGGCTTAATCGCTATGATATGGGCTGCAGCGACCATCCTTTTTGCATCTTCATTCGGAACAGAAGGCTCGACGCCTTATGAGCAACTTCTGAACCTGCTTACTGATAACGGAACTCATGCGGCGATGCCTACCATCCTCGTAAACAAACTATGTCACTCTTGGTTTGGGACTTTCGGGGCTGTCATAGCCATCCTGGGGGTTGTTGCTGCTCCGATTACGACAGGAGACACAGCTCTACGTAGCGCTCGTCTGATACTCTCGGACGCTCTTCATATTAGCCAGAGAAAAATCAAACGGAGAATTGAGATCATCATGCCGATAATGGGACTGTCCATTCTACTTATGGTAGTGGAGTTTCAGGTTCTTTGGCGTTATTTCGTATGGACAAACCAAGTACTTGCCACAATCACGTTGTGGGCTGCTTCCATTTGGCTTGCGAAACGTTCAAGGCATTTATGGATTACTTTGCTTCCTGCGTTATGGATGACAGCCGTGTGCGTCAGCTACATCTTTGCGGCACCAGAGGGATTCAAGATGGACATCTCTATATCTAACGTGATCGGATTCGCCTCGTCCATGGGACTGCTCGTCTGGTTCGCTTTCTACGTAATAGGTGAGAAGAAAAGAAAAACCACTATTCAATGAATACTCTCTTTGATAAAATATGGGACAGTCATGTGGTGAGTTCCATGGAAAATGATGTCCTCTATATCGACAGACTTTATTGTCACGAGGTCACATCGCCACAGGCATTTGATACAATCCGAGACAAGGGTGTGAAGGTGTTCAGACCTCAACAGGTGTTCGCTATGCCTGACCACAACACACCATCTGATCAACAGGAATTCATCAGCGATCCTGTTGGTCGCAATCAAGTTGAGACACTAAAGCGAAATTGTGAGGAGTTCGGTGTCAACTTTTTCCCTATGGGGAGTAAAGACAATGGCATCATCCATGTGGTAGGTCCTGAAAAGGGTTTGTCACTTCCTGGAATGACTATTGTATGCGGTGACTCGCACACCTCAACACATGGTGCATTAGGTGCGCTTGCCATGGGAATCGGCACAAGCGAGGTCGCTGAAGTCCTTGCGTCTCAGTGCATTCTTCAGCAAAAGCCCAAATCGATGCGGATCAATGTGGAGGGAAAACTCCGGGAAGGTGTGACGGCAAAGGACGTGGCTCTTTATATCATGGCTCAGATGACTACCTCTGGGGCGACTGGGTATGTCGTTGAATATGCAGGCTCTGCCATTAGGTCTCTGTCTATGGAAGGGCGTCTGACTCTCTCCAACCTCTCAATCGAGATGGGGTCAAGAGCCGGGATTATCGCTCCTGATGAAAAAACATTTGAATATCTCAAAGGCAGAGAGTATTCACCTGCTGGCGAGGCGTGGGACAGGGCTGTCGAGTACTGGAAGACACTTCACAGCGATGAGGATGCTGTTTTCGATCGTGAAGTGACCTATCATGCGGAAGACATCACTCCTCGTGTCACTTACGGCACCAATCCCGGCGCAGGCATCCCTGTTGACGGAACCATCCCTCTGATTGAGGACGTTCCCGAGGAAGAACGAACTGGTTTTCTTGCACAACTTGACTATATGAGGTTCAGCCCCGGGGAGAGACTTGAGGGACATCCGGTTGACTATGTATTCTTGGGTGCATGTACTAACGGAAGAATAGAAGACTTCAGAGCGTTTGCTTCTGTCGTTAAAGGAAGAAAGAAGGCAGACAACGTGACCGCATGGCTTGTTCCTGGCTCTTGGCTCGTGCGCAAGCAGATTATCGACGAGGGAATTGATGAGATTCTTAAGGAGGCAGGCTTTGAATTGCGCCTTCCGTCTTGTTCTGCCTGCTTGGCGATGAATCCTGATAAAGTCCCGGCAGGGAAACTTTCAATATCCACATCAAACAGAAATTTTGTCGGACGTCAGGGACCTGGAGCCAGAACGGTTCTCGCAAGTCCTCTTACCGTCGCGGCCTCAGCAATCACCGGTGTAATTACAGATCCACGAAAGTTATGAATAAGAAAATTACGGTAATACAATCCACTTGTCTGCCTATTGACATAGACAACTGCAATACGGATCTTATCATTCCTGCCCGTTTCATGGCTACGACTTCCCGTGACCCACAATTCTTCGGAAACGGATTCATGCATGATCTCAGGTTCGATAAGGATGATAGACCGATACCTACATTCGTGCTTAACCAACCCGATTTCGTTGAGAGACCACGTGAAGGTGTGCATGAGATAATTATTGGAGGACAGAACTGGGGCTCAGGCTCATCACGTGAACATGCTGTATGGGCCATTTCCGGGTATGGCGTCAGATGTGTGATCTCGTCATCGTTCGCGGATATTCATAGGAACAATCTCATGAATGGCTTTGTGCTGCCTGTCATCGTAAGCCGGGAATTTCAGTTGCAACTCTTTGACTCTGTAAGGAAAGACCCACAGGCTGTTGTTGAGGTTGACCTGCCTAACCAGATTGTCACAGATAAGAACACAGGCAGAAGTGAACACTTCGACATCAATCCATATAAGAAATACTGTTTGATTAACGGACTTGATGATGTTGATTTCCTTCTGGGAATCAAAGATAAGATAGAGCAATTTGAAACAGAACAAACATATTATTGATATGAAACTTAAAATAGCAGTACTACCTGGTGACGGTATAGGACCAGAAGTAGTGGGACAGGCTTTGAATGTGGTGAAGACCGTCTGTCATAAGTTCGGGCATGAATTGGAATATCAGTACGCCATCTGTGGCGCGCATGCGATTGATGAAGTGGGTGACCCCTATCCTGAGGCTACCCATCAATTGTGTTTGGAGAGTGATGCTGTCTTGTACGGTGCGGTGGGCGACCCTCGCTTCGATAACGACCCTTCTGCTAAGATCCGTCCGGAACAGGGGCTTCTGGCTATGAGGAAGAAACTCGGGCTTTTTGCCAATATCCGCCCTATTCAGACGTTCGATAGCCTTGTGCATAAGTCGCCATTGAAGGAAGAACTCGTTAGAGGAGCTGATTTCATCTGCATCCGCGAACTGACAGGAGGCATGTATTTCGGGGAAAAGCACGAAGGTGATGACATGGCGTATGATACGAATATCTACACCCGGAACGAAATACAGCGGATACTGAAGGTCGCATTTGAGTATGCGCGCCAGCGTAACCGTCATCTTACGGTTGTTGACAAGGCGAATGTCCTTGCTTCATCTCGTCTGTGGAGAAAGGTGGCTCAGGAGATGGCTCTTCAGAATCCTGACATTCAGACAGATTTCATGTTTGTGGATAATGCGTCTATGCGCATGATTCAGGAACCGAGGTTCTTCGACGTGATGGTGACGGAAAATACGTTCGGAGATATTCTCACAGACGAGGGCTCATGCATAACTGGCTCAATGGGACTCCTCCCAAGTGCTTCGATCGGAACTTATACGTCGGTCTATGAGCCTATCCACGGCTCATGGCCTCAGGCCGCTGGCAAGAATGTCGCCAACCCGCTTGCCACCATCCTCTCTGCTGCCATGATGTTTGAATACACATTCGGCCTCAAGGACGAAGCGTCGGAAATCAGAAAGGCTGTTGATGCGTCAATCGTAGGTAATGTGCGCACTGGCGATATTCAGATTGAGGGAGAGAGGACCTATTCAACTTCCGAGGTGGGTGAATGGATTTGTGAATACATCAATAATGATTGAAGAAATATAAATTCCCGGAAAAGTGAAAAATTCAGATTTTAAGAAAGTCCTTGTCTTAGGCAGTGGCGCTTTTAAGATAGGACAGGCAGGAGAGTTCGACTATTCAGGCTCACAGGCTCTGAAGGTACTGAGAGATGAAGGTATCAGTTCTGTTCTCATAAATCCAAACATCGCCACTTACCAAACGTCTGAGGGTATTGCCGATAAGACTTATTTTTTGCCTGTGACGCCATTCTTCGTAGAAAAAGTGATTGAGAAAGAACGGCCGCAGGGTATCCTCCTCTCTTTCGGTGGACAGACAGCACTTAACTGTGGTGTTGAACTGTATCAGAACGGAATATTGGAAAAATATGGAGTCAAGGTGCTGGGCACGCCTGTGACTGTCATCATGGATACTGAGGATCGCGAGCTCTTTGTGAACCGTCTTGAGGAAATAGACATCAATATTATCCGATCGTTTCCGGCCGTCAATATGGACGAGGCCAAGAAGGCAGCGGATGACCTTGGATATCCTTTGATTATCCGTGCTGCGTATTCACTGGGAGGACTTGGCTCCGACTTTGTTGACAATGACGAGGAACTCGCTGATGTCTGTGCGAAAGCGTTCTCGTTCTCACCTCAGGTACTGGTGGAGAAGTCTTACAAGGGTTGGAAGGAGATTGAATACGAAGTCGTCCGTGACCAGTACGACAACTGTATCACCGTCTGCAACATGGAGAACTTCGATCCATTGGGCATACATACAGGTGAGAGCATCGTCGTGGCTCCGGCACAGACTTTGAGTGACGAGGACAATCAGTATTTGAGTGATCTCGCCGTCAAGATTGTCAAGCATCTTGGTATCGTCGGTGAGTGTAACATCCAGTTCGCGTTCAATCCTGAACCACGTGACTACCGGGTCATCGAAGTCAATGCCCGGCTCAGCCGCTCTTCTGCTCTGGCATCAAAGGCGACAGGCTACCCATTGGCATGTGTGGCTGCTAAAATCGGCCTGGGATACGGACTCAGTGATATCTACTATTCAGAGAAACGTTGCATCTCGGCTGCCGTTCCGCCTTCACTTGACTACATTATCTGCAAGATTCCGCGCTGGGATCTTAGTAAGTTCCATGGCGTCTCACGTCTGCTTGGGTCAAGCATGAAGTCTGTTGGTGAGGTCATGGCAATAGGAAAGACGTTCGAAGAGGCTATTCAAAAGGGTCTTCGTATGATTGGACAGGGTGCGAATGGGTTTGTCGGCAACAAGGAACTTGTGGTCGATGATATCGCCGAGGCTCTTAGGAATCCTACTGACAGCCGTATTTTCGTCATATCTAAGGCACTCCAGGCGGGCTATTCTACTGATGAGATAGAACGACTCACCAAAATTGACAAATGGTTCCTTGAACGTCTTAATGACATAGTCAACACTCTGTCGGAAATGAGGAAATCCGCGGATATTTCCGATGAATTGCTTCGAAAGGCAAAACAGCAGGGTTTCTCTGATCAACAGATAGCGGATGCGGTCGGCTCTACAATTGACGAAATCAGGAAACTCAGGAAGAGGTCAGGAATCGTTCCTGTCCTTGGGACTATTGAGACACTGACCACGGATGTGTCCAACTATATGTATCTTACATACAACCAGGACGATAATTGTACTACTTCTCTTCGAGAGACTTCACATAAGTCCATAATCGTAATAGGTTCTGGAGCATATAGGATTGGTAGTTCGGTTGAGTTCGACTGGTGCTCTGTCTATTGCCTTAAGGAACTGCAGAAACAGGGTTATCGTGGAGTCATGATTAACTGCAATCCTGAGACTGTCTCGACGGATTATGACATGTGTGACCAACTGTACTTTGAGGAACTCACTTTGGAACGTGTGCTTGACATCGTTGACCTTGAGCATCCTTTTGGTGTGGTAGTATCAGTCGGTGGACAAATCCCTAACAACCTCGCTTTGCAACTTCATAACAACGGAGTCAATATACTTGGTACGTCTGCTGTCGATATTGACCGTGCTGAAGACCGCCATAAGTTCTCTACTATCGTTGACCAGTTGGGCATTGACCAACCGCGCTGGCAGGAGGCATCTTCTATGGAGGACATCAGGAACTTCATCAAAGAGGTGGGGTATCCTGTACTCGTCAGACCATCGTATGTGCTTTCCGGCGCGGCAATGAACGTCTGCTATACTGAGAATAAACTCCGTCAGTATCTCTCACTTGCCGCCGATGTGTCGGCAGAGCATCCCGTCGTTCTGAGCCAGTTCCTCTCGGGCTGCAAGGAGATAGAGTTTGATGCCGTGGCGGATGAAGGACAAGTCCTTATCTATGCCATTTCAGAACATATCGAGTATGCGGGGGTGCATTCAGGGGATGCTACGATTCAATGTCCTCCGCAGCGTCTCTACGTCGAGACTGTCAGAAAGATCAAACGTATGGCTCGCAGCATCGCACAAGCCCTGAACATCTCCGGACCTTTCAATATACAGTTCCTTGCACACAACAACGAGATCAAGGTCATCGAATGTAACCTCCGCGCGTCACGCAGCTTCCCGTTCGTCTCTAAGGTCCTACGTGCCAACTTCATCGAGACTGCTACGAAAGTCATGCTCGGACTACATCCGGAACCATTGGCGAAGAGTGAGTTCGAACTTGATTATGTGGGTGTGAAGTCATCACAGTTCTCGTTCGCACGCCTCTCCAATGCTGATCCGCTGCTTGGAGTTGACATGGCATCTACCGGCGAGGTCGGATGTCTCGGTGATACTCTCAGCGAGGCTCTTCTCACTTCATCCATAGCTGTCGGCAACACTGTCCCTAACAAGAATATCCTCATATCCTCTGGCACTGCTAAGCAAAAGGCTGACTTGATTGACGCCTGCCAGCAACTTGTTGACAATGGCTACAAGATATTCGCTACTGGTGGCACATATCGCTATCTCAAGGAACTGGGCATTCCGTCCACGAGGGTCTCTTGGCAGCATGAGGCTCCCGACGGCGCTGAGAATGTGCTTGACGTCATTCGCCAGCATAAGGTTGATATGGTAATCAATATCCCGAAGAACTACTCAGATCAGGAACTCGACAACGGATTCCAGATTCGTCGTACTGCCATTGACTCCAACATACCTCTTTTCACTAATGCCAGGCTTGCGAGCGCGTTTATCAATGCGTTCTGCACTATCTCACTCAATGATATTCACATCAAGGCATGGGAAGAGTATGAGAAATCAGCGAAAAAGAAGGAGAACGGCAAGAAAGATAAGGCAGACGTAATCACGGTTGCCGTCGCATCCGAAAAGCATATCCGTTATGTGCCTGAGATACTTAAGACCATTGAGGATGCCACTAAGGTGCGCGGTACTGGCATCGCTAAGCGTCAACCTAAGTATGTGGAGCAGAAGATGCGTGAGGGCAAGGCTATCATCGCGCTTTGCGACAACGAGTTTGTGGGCTTCTGCTATATTGAGTCATGGGATCATGAACGGTTCGTGGCTAATTCCGGACTCATCGTGAAACCTGAGTTCAGAGGGCGTGGACTCGCGAGGAAGATAAAGAAGACGGCTTTCGAACTCTCACGTCTCCGCTTCCCGGATGCCAAACTGTTCGGACTGACCACTGGACTTGCTGTCATGAAGATCAACACCGAGCTCGGATATGTGCCTGTGACATTCTCCGAACTGACCTCCGATCCTACATTCTGGAAAGGTTGCGAAAGTTGTATCAATTACGATGTGCTATGTCGCAATGACAACCAGCGCTGTCTCTGTACAGGCATGTTGTATGACCCTGCTAAAAACGAGAAGTAATAAAACTGAAACAAAAGAACAATATATGAAGAAAAAAGTTGTGGTCGCATTCTCTGGCGGACTTGACACGTCGTTCACGGTGATGTATCTTGCCAAGGAGAAAGGATATGAAGTCTATGCGGCTTGTGCCAATACAGGTGGGTTCTCGGCTGAGCAGCTCAAGGCCAACGAGGAGAATGCCTACAAACTCGGTGCGAAACAATATGTCACACTTGACGTGATGAGGGAATACTACCAGAAGTGCATTCGGTATATGGTCTATGGCAATGTTCTCCGCAACGGGACTTATCCGATATCGGTCTCTTCCGAACGTATCTTCCAGGGACTTGCCATCGCTAAGTATGCCAAGGAGATCGGTGCCGATGCGATTGCTCATGGCTCTACTGGAGCTGGCAATGACCAAGTGCGCTTCGATATGACGTTCCTCGTCGCTGACCCTGACATTGAGATAATCACTCTCACTCGCGACATGGCTCTCACACGTCAGTATGAGGTGGACTACCTCAATAAACATGGATTCAAAGCCGACTTCGCCAAACTGAAATACTCCTATAATGTCGGTATCTGGGGAACGAGCATCTGCGGTGGCGAGATTCTCGATTCTGAGCAGGGGCTCCCGGAGGCGGCATATCTCAAGCAGGTCACTCGCAGTGACGAGGCAAAGATTGTCCTTGAGTTCGATGAAGGCCAGCTGGTGGGCGTCAATTTCGAGATGTTCTCCGATCCTATCCAGGCAATCCGGAAAGTCGAGTCACTTGCCGCTCCGTTCGGCATCGGACGTGACATGCACGTGGGTGACACCATCATCGGTATCAAAGGCCGGGTCGGCTTTGAGGCTGCTGCACCGATGCTCATCATCGCGGCTCATAAGTTCCTTGAGAAATTCACTCTCAGCAAGTGGCAGCAGTACTGGAAGGACCAGATTGCCAACTGGTACGGGATGTTCCTTCACGAAAGCCAGTATCTCGAACCGGTGATGCGTGACATGGAGAGCATGCTCCTCACCAGTCAGAGGAATGTGTCTGGCGAAGTGACTATGCTGATGCGTCCTTACGGTTTCGAGACGGTCGGTGTCAGGTCGCGGAACGACCTCGTCAAGACAAAGTTCGGCGAGTATGGGGAGATGCAGAAAGGCTGGACTTCCGACGATGCCAAAGGCTTTATCAAGGTCACTTCGACCCCGCTTCGTGTCTATTACGCCAACCACAAAGACGAACTCGAAAAAGATTTTGAATGATTAGGACCGGTATTATAGGCGCGGCGGGATATACGGCGGGCGAACTCATCAGGATACTTCTTTGCCATCCTCTGGCGGAGGTGCTTTTTGCTCATAGCGAAAGCAATGCCGGCAATCCCGTATGGATGGTTCATCAGGACCTCGTTGGCGACACTGACCTCTGTTTCTGTGATGACAGTGCCATCGACGATATTCGTGACAACTGTGATGTCGTGTTCATCTGTGCCGGGCATGGCAGGTCAAAAGCGATTGTCAACGGGCTGCTTTGGGGCTATGACGGCCGAATCATCGACCTCAGTAACGACTATCGTCTTCATGCTGACGCCGAGGACTTCGTCTATGGACTGCCAGAGGCGTTCCGGCGGAATATCGTCTCCGCGCGCCATGTCGCCAATCCCGGATGCTTTGCCACATCAATACAGTTGGCATTGCTCCCTTTGGCAAAGGCTGACCGGCTGGGCGAGATTCATGTCACTGGAATCACTGGCTCTACCGGAGCAGGACAGAAACCGCAGGAGACAACTCATTTCTCTTGGCGCGCCAACAACATGAGCATATACAAGCCTTTCACTCATCAGCATTTAGGAGAGATAGGCGAGACGCTTCAGGCTCTGGCTCCTTCTTGGACCGGGAACATCAACTTCGTCCCCGTAAGGGGCGATTTCCCACGAGGCATCATGGCTTCGGTTTATCTGGACTGCGACCTCGGCGAGGAGGAAGTGACCGACCTGTATAAGGCATACTACAAAGACGAACCGTTCGTACATGTGGTGGATGCCAATCCTGACATGAAGATGGTGGTGGGCACCAATAAGTGCGTACTGTCTGTCCATCGGTATGGAACTAAGGTACATATCGTCAGCATAATCGACAATCTCACCAAAGGCGCTTCCGGGCAGGCGGTGCAGAACATGAACATACTCTTCTCCATTCCTGAGACTACAGGACTCAAACTCAAAGCAAACAGATTCTAATATGCAGTTATTCGATGTTTATTCTCTTTATGACGTCACGCCGGTCAAGGCCAGAGGCTGTACTATCTGGGACGATGAGGGACGTGAGTATCTTGACCTTTACGGGGGACATGCGGTGATTTCCGTCGGTCATTCACATCCGCATTATGTGGCGTCACTCAAGGAGCAGATTGACAAAATAGGGTTCTATTCCAACAGCGTCAGGAATCCGCTTCAGGAAGAACTTGCCTACAAACTCGGAAGGCTGTCTGGCTATGACGACTATTCTCTCTTCCTCGACAACTCGGGTGCGGAGTCGAATGAGAACGCGCTTAAACTGGCGTCGTTCCATACTGGCAAAGACCGTGTCATCGCCTTTGAGAAAAGTTTCCATGGCAGGACGAGCGGCGCAGTGGCAGTCACCGCCAATCCGAAGATTCAGTCGCCGTTCAATACTGGTCACAAGGTGACGTTCTGTCCTCTCAACGACATCTGCTCCGTTGAGCGTGAAGTCGGCAGAGGCGACGTGGCAGCGGTGATAGTCGAGGGCATACAGGGGTGCGGCGGCATCAATATGCCTACTGAGGAGTTCATGCGGGCTCTTGAGGAACTTTGTCGGAGACACGCTGTCGTGCTCATACTCGATGAGGTGCAGAGCGGGTTCGGACGTACGGGGAAGTTCTTCGCACATCAATGGTACGGCATACGCCCTGACATCATCACCACGGCAAAGGGCATGGGCAACGGCTTCCCTGTGGGTGGAGTGCTGATTTCTCCTGAGTTCAAGGCTGTGAAGAGCATGCTCGGAACGACCTTTGGCGGCAACTACCTCGCTATGGCCGCGGCCATAGCTGTCGTTGACATCATCGGCGAGGCCAGGCTGATGGATAACGTCAGGATGGTGGGTGACTACCTGCTACATAACATCCCACTTACGGATGATGTCAAGGAGGTGCGCGGACGAGGACTCATGATAGGCATCGAGCATAAGCGTCCTATCGCGGACAAACGTAGGAGACTGCTTTTCGACAAGCATATCTTCACCGGTGTGGCTGGGCAGAACATGATTCGCTTGCTCCCGCCGCTTGTGCTTGACTTGGAGCAGGCTGAGAACTTCGTCCAGGCTTTCGCCGAGGTGTAGGAACTCTGGAGCAAGAAATGAATTTATAGAACCCACCTTATATAATTCAGATGAGATCATTCTTTCATGTACAAGACATAGGAGATCTTGACACCGCTCTTCAGGAAGCGCTTGAGGTCAAGAGAACTCCGTTCGCCTGGCAGCAGCTGGGCAGGAACAAGACAATTATATTAGTGTTCTTCAACAGTAGCCTCCGCACTCGTCTGAGCAGTCAGAAGGCCGCTCTCAACCTCGGCATGAACCCTATTCTCCTCAATGTCAATGGGGACAGCTGGAGGCTTGAGACGGAACTGGGCGTTGTCATGGATGGCGATAAGTCTGAGCACCTACGCGAGGCGATTCCGGTGATAGGCAGCTACTGCGACATAATAGGAGTACGTTCATTTGCCGGTCTTACGGACAAGGAATTCGACTATAACGAGACCATTCTCCGTCAGTTCATCGAGTATTCCGGACGTCCTGTGATCAGTCTTGAGTCCGCTACCGTACATCCTTGTCAGGCTTTCGCCGACCTCATAACAATCGAGGAACATAAGGATACTCGCCGACCGAAGGTCGTGATGACCTGGGCTCCGCATCCTAAGGCTCTACCTCAGGCTGTGCCCAATTCGTTCGCGGAGTGGATGAACGCTGCCGATGTGGATTTTGTCATCACACATCCTCACGGCTATGAGCTTGACCCGAGGTTCGTGGGTGATGCCACGGTGGAGTACGATCAGATGAAGGCTCTCGAGGGTGCCGACTTCGTCTATGCGAAGAACTGGAGTTCGCCACTTGATGAGACTTACGGACAGATTCTCTCGAAGGATATGTCATGGACTGTCGATGCGCGCCATATGGCTGTCACCAACAACGCTCGGTTCATGCACTGTCTTCCTGTACGTCGCAATATGATAGTATCCGACGAGGTCATCGACTCGCCTCGTAGTCTCGTCATACCCGAGGCTGCCAACCGTGTGGTATCCGCTCAGGTCGTAATGAGGAAAATGCTGGAGTGTCTATGACCGATATCACCATTCTGAAAGTCGGAGGCGCCATCGTCGAGACTCCTGAGTCTTTGGAGCAGTTGCTTGACAGGTTTGCCTCAATCGAAGGACCCAAGGTGCTGATTCATGGCGGTGGACGTTCGGCCACCAAGATGGCTTCGCGTCTTGGGATTGAGACTCGCATGGTCGATGGACGCCGTGTCACAGATGCCGCTATGCTGGATGTCGTGACGATGGTCTATGGCGGATTGGTCAACAAGCGCATCGTGGCGCGACTGCAGGCTCGTGGAGTCAATGCGTTAGGTCTGTGCGGCGCGGATATGAACATCCTGAGAGCGCATAAACGGACTGGGGCTGTGGTTGATTATGGCTTCGTGGGTGATGTCGATGATGTTGACGGAAAGACTCTTCAAGGTCTTTTGGACGAGGGCGTCGTTCCGGTCATTGCCCCACTCACTCACGATGGCAGGGGCCAACTCCTGAATACGAATGCCGATACCATTGCCGCGGAGACGGCGAAGGCGCTTGTGCCTTTCTTCGGCGTCCGGCTCATCTACTATTTCGAGAAACGTGGGGTGCTGCTCAATCCTGATGACGATGAGAGCCTGATACGTGAGATTGGCCATGCCGACTTCGAACGCCTCATGAGCGAGGGCATCGTGTCGGATGGCATGATTCCGAAACTCCAGAATGCTTTCGACGCACTTGCGAAGGGCATTTCAAAGGTGTTTATCAATGAGACGGAGATAAAACCATAGATGGACGAATATATTCAACTGCTACGACGACTCATTGCCATACCTTCGTTCAGCAGGGAGGAGACGGCGGTGGCTGACTTCCTCGATGACTGGATGAGGGAGCATGGTCTCTGCGTGCATCGGAAGGCTAATAACCTCTGGTGCGAGAGTCGCCCCCATACGGAGGGTGACTTGACGATACTTCTCAATGCCCATATTGACACCGTCCGTCCGTCGGCGTCCTATACTCGTGACCCCTTCTCTCCCGACATCGTCGGTGACAGGCTTTATGGTCTCGGCTCCAACGATGACGGTGGCTCGCTCGTGGCTTTGCTGGCTGTCTTCATGGTTCTCTGCCGGTCGGGGCAATCTCGTCTGCCGCGTGTCGTGTTCTCCGCGACAGCGGAGGAGGAGGTGTCCGGAAGGAACGGCATCGAACTGATTGTACCTGACATCGGACCTGTTGACCTCGGAGTCATCGGAGAGCCTACGGGCATGCGGATGGCAGTTGCCGAAAGGGGACTCCTCGTACTCGACTGCACTGCTCATGGCAGGAGCGGCCATGCTGCGCGTGATGAGGGACTCAATGCCATCTACGAGGCTCTGGACGATATCGGCTGGTTCAGGAACTATCAGTTCCCCAAGGTCTCCGACACTCTCGGACCCGTGAAGATGACTGTCACGGGCATCAATGCCGGCATCCAGCACAATGTCATTCCCGACACCTGCACATTCATGGTCGATATCCGATCAAACGACTGTTATTCCAATGTCGAGCTTCTCGAACTCATCCGTAGGCGGGTCCGTTGCGATATCAAAGAGCGTTCCACGCGTCTCAACAGTTCCGGCATCAGTCTTGACCATCCTTTCGTGCGCGCGGGAATTGGCTTGGGACTTGACGTGTTCGGCTCTCCGACGGCGAGCAACCAGACCGTGCTCAGCTTCACAACCGTGAAGATTGGCCCGGGTGAGTCGGCGCGCTCACATACAGCAGACGAGTTCATCGGCATCTCGGAAATAGAACAAGGAATAGTAACATACAAAAAACTCATCGAATCATATGCCACAATCATCACCTCTCGCTCCTGACTCTGCCCGGAAACTATGGGACAAAGGCTACAGCCTCGACAAGAAGATTGAGCGTTTCACCGTCGGTCGCGACCGCGAACTCGATTTGCTATTGGCGCCTCATGACATTCTCGGCACGATGGCGCATATCACCATGCTGCAGAGCGTCGGACTGTTGGGTACCGACGAACTCACTCCGCTTCTCGCAGAACTGAGGTCGCTCTATCACAGGGCTTCTGATGGCGAGTTCACGATTGACGAGGGAATTGAGGATGTCCATTCACAGGTCGAACTGCTGCTCACCCAGAGACTCGGCGACATAGGCAAGAAAGTGCATACGGGGCGTTCTCGTAACGACCAGGTGCTTGTTGACCTCAAACTCTTCACCCGTAGCGCCATAGAGACTACAGTGGGCAAGGTGGAGCGACTGTTCTCTGTACTCCAGCAGAAAAGCGAACAATACAAAGACATACTCTTGCCGGGCTATACGCATCTTCAGGTGGCTATGCCCTCTTCTTTCGGACTTTGGTTCGGCGCTTATGCTGAGAGCCTCACTGATGACCTCTTGGTCATGCTGTCAGCGTGGAACGTCGCCAACGAGAACCCGCTCGGCTCTGCTGCCGGCTATGGCTCATCGGCTCCGCTCAACCGTAGCCTGACCACAAAACTCCTTGGCTTCGCCCAACTCAACTACAACTCCGTATATGCGCAGATGACACGTGGGAAGATGGAACGTATCGTCGCCTTCGCCTATTCATGTCTCGCGGAGACCATCGGCAGGCTGGCTTTCGACTGCTGTATGTACAACAGCCAGAACTTCCGTTTCATAACGCTGCCTGACACGCTTACGACTGGCTCGTCAATCATGCCGCACAAGAAGAACCCTGATGTCTTCGAACTCATACGCGCTCACTGCAACCGTCTCAATGCGGTTCCGGTCGAGATACGCCAGATGACGACAAACCTGCCGTCGGGCTATTTCCGTGACATGCAACTCCTGAAGGAGGCATATCTGCCTCTCTTCGCTGAGATGGACGACATAATCGACATCACTACTTATGCCATCGAGAACATGCGGGTCAGTGAGGGACTGATGGACCAACTGCTCTACAAACCCGCTTTCAGTGTCGAGGAGGTCAATTACAGGGTGGGGAACGGAGTCCCATTCCGCGATGCCTACAAGCAGGTCGGCTTGGAGATTCAGGAGGGTAGGTTCGAATACCATGGCACCATACACCACACACATGAGGGCTCCATCGGCAATCTGTGCAACGACAGCGTCAGGGCTAAGATGTCGGGGGTACTCTCCCAGTTCTCATTCGCACAGGTTCATCAGGCTCTCGATGCCTTGATGCGGTGAGACAACTGGTCTGCTGAACTCTTGAACCGGTCATTTGCGCATGATAGCCAAATGACCGGTTTGTGTTTCTGCTTGGTGAATTGATCGAACCCACCTTTAATCCGCCATGCCGTCCTCTTCCTCAACCACATCGTTGGGGTCGAAGTCGATTCTCTCGGGGAAGGGGGAACTCCCTAAGAGCGACTCGGTGCTGATGCTGAAGAACTTGGCAGTCGGTTGGATATATGTCTTTTTCATGATGATGAGGTTTACTTGTGGAGGAACTTCTTCCCACGGACGATGTTGATGCCACGCTGTGGTGCGTCAAGACGTTGACCGGCGAGGTTGAAAATGCCGTAGGTCGTGACACCGTCCTGCGTGCCGACCGGCGTGAGGCTGATGACGGTTGGTTCCGTACCATCGTCGAACACCAGTTTCAGGTCGCGCACTGAGCTGCTACGGACCGGACCGTGCAGGAAAGCGCGGAACGGGGCGATGGTGAGCGTGCTGGTGGCTTGCCTGAGCTGACCGCCGCTGATGTAGTAGATGTCGCTGAGGGCGTCACCTGTGAACTCCATGTCGCTGATGCTGAGGTTGCCGGTCATCGTCCAACTGTCTGACGTGACCTTGTGAAGCGTATAGTCGAAATTCTCGTCAGCGCCTATGAAGTCATACACGCCAGTGGTGTCTGCTATGAATATGGCGGGAGTGCCTGCCGGCAATACTTCCACGGCGTTGAGGCGCACCTGGGTGTCATCGGTGCCGAACGTGCTTTTGTCCATGACGTAATACCTGATGTGGTCGTCGGACTTCACGGTGTAAGGCAGCGTCACCGTGCCGTACTTGCTCTGGATATCACGACTGGTGTATATGCACTTGCCGTCGCCTTTGCCCCTGTATGTCGGATACATGGAACCGGAGGAGATGTCCTGCTCCCATGGCAGGCCTACGCTGGTGTCATTGCTCATGCCGTTGAGACCGAGGCAGAGCGTGCCGTCCTGTGCGTCGAGGGGTGAGAATGAGTACATGTATGTGTTCTCACCCGTCTGCAGCAGTTCGGGATGGTCTTCGGCATAATAGCAGTTATAGATCTTGAGTGCTGCGCTCGGGTCGGCGCGGACGAAACCTTTGTTCGCTTCATAGCCAGTCACGACTCCCGCGTTCCAGCAACTCGTGACGGTCGCGTTCTCCTTGGCGAAGCCGCAGAGAGCGGCGGCGTTGGTGCTGCCCGACACCGCTCCCGTGTTGTAGCAGTTGTCGAGGATGAGCCGCATGTTATGGTCGGAGTAGATGGCGCCGATAAGGCCTCCGCAGTCGTAATTGCCTTCTATGGTCGCCGCGTTGCCGCAACCGATGAGTCTGATCGTGCCCTCCGTCTGTGCCTTGTGGTCGCAATAGCCGATGAGCGCGCCTACACCGTTGCCTCCAACGACTCGTCCGGAGCCGATGATGAGGTCGCGCACTTCGGTGTTGATGCCTACCGCACCGAAGAGACCCACGGCGTTCTTGGTCTTGTCGTTGGATGTGTGGAGGTTGCTGATGGTGTGGCCATTGCCGAAGCAGATGCCGGAAAACGGGTGGGCGGACGTGCCGATAGGAACCCAGGTCGTGTCAGAGCAGTCGATGTCCTTTTCTATATATACGACATAACTGGCTTGCTTGCCGTTGTTGACCGACTCGCGCAGAGCCTTGAAATCCTCGGCGCTGGCTATGGCGAACACGTTGTCATGCTTCTGCGGTTCCGGTGTCTCGTGTGTCGGGTCGGGCACGGGGTACATGTCCGTACCTATGGTTTGGTGCCATGGCGCATGCTCGCTGCTCGCACCGTCGTTCAACCAGCGCGCCACGGACCCGTCGGCGAGCAAGTCGGCGGTTACGGGTATTCTGCCTTCAGCCTTGGGATCGTACTTGGCGGCGCGGTAGTAGTTCTTCGACAGGTTGCTGACGCTGACCTCGCGCTCCACATTGCCAATCGGGTCATTCTTCACTTCTGTGGGTTTCGTGACACTCACTTTGCCCACATGGAGGCAATGCGATATCTCATCGGCGGGCTGGCACTGGCCGAAGATGCCGCCGACCCACTCGAACCCCTTGACCTCACCGGCGTTGAGACAGTGGATGATTCTGTTCGCCGTAGGCAGGTTCCTCATCAGGCCGACTATGCCGCCTACGTAACTGTCGCGGCAAAACAGAGTGCCGTAGTTGGAACTGGTGTCGAAGACGCTCCCTTCGCATGTGCCGCAGATGCCGCCCATCTCGTCGTGAGCGCCTATCTCAGCGTCTATGAGGTTGATGCACGATACGACTATGCCCGTGGCGGCGACGATGATTGTCACGGTGAACGCACCCGCGCCGGCGGTGGCGAACGAGAGCAGGCCCAGCTCCACGCCGAAGGTGGCGGCTGACAGACCTATCGTGCCTATGAACGACACGAAGCCAGCGGAGAGGTCGAACTCCTGTTTGTCGTACTGCGCCTTCAGGTCTTCCTCTATTGCCTTCAGCTTGTCCGCGAGACCACGTTTTAGGCTGTTGGTAGAGGTGATGAAGTCCTCCTCCTCGCAGTGCATGACATAGCCGCTGTTGCTGCAGTTCGTGAAGAAGGAGTTGGCGGCGTAGCCCACGATGCCGCCGATGCGGTCGTCGAGCGCACCGACGGATGCGAAGTTCACGCAGAACACGAACTGGTCGCTCTTGCTCTCGCCCACGAAGCCGCCGGCATAGGCATTGCCCCAGCTGCCATCGGCATAGACGGTGGAGTAGGCGCTGTTGCTGCAGTCGCAATAGACCGAGTTGTAACTGATCCCGACGAAACCGCCGGCATGGGTGCCATCCACCGTCACGTCGTTGCCCATGCCCTTGACCATGCGGAAGTCGCAGCCCTCAGCCTTGCCGACGATGGCGCCGGCCTCGTCGTCATCGTTGAAGATGGAGACTTCCGAGACGATGACATTGCTGAATTTACAGTTCTTGGCGCTATAGGCCACGGCGCCGATGTCGTCATCATCCCACTCGATGCGGAAGTTGCGTATCAAAAGGTTCTTCAGCGTCGCACCCTCGATGTGTTTGAAGATAGGGTGGTTCACGCGGCTCTTGCCATTGCCGTTGGAGAGAGAGTAGAAGACGCGCTTCCCGTCTTTCTCCCCCTCGCCATCGATGGTCCCACTGAACGTGGTGCTGATGGCGTCGATTTGCGTAAGGTCGATGTCGGCGGCGAGCCTGATGTATCCAGTGCTATGGTTCCTGATGGAATCCCGGAGCCCGGCGGCGGTCGTGACGACAATCTCACCAGCCATCGCGTCTGCACTGGCCAGCAACATCAAGATAAGCATTAGATATTTCCTCATGGTCATTTGTTTGTTTCGGTGGGTTCTATAAATTCATTTCTTGCGATTTTGAGGTTTGTTCCAGGCGGGTTGCTGTGCGGAAGGAAGGAATTATGCGGGCATAATGACTGACTGACAAACAGCAAGATGCCGGAACAAAGCCAAAAGCGCTGAAAAGAATTATGTCACCCATGTTTGATAAATTTGTATTATTCGGTGAATTTATAGAACCCACCTTTCGTATGTTTCCCTTCTGGTGGGTTCTGTAAATTCACCGAATGATAAAGTTGAGCTTACCGCCCCCACCTTATAGGGGTGTTCTATTAATTACATTTTAGATGATTTTGAGATTGTTCTTTAGCA
>JAKSJE010000013.1 GCA_024398405.1 Bacteroidaceae bacterium | reverse complement strand
ATGCGCCTCTATCCTTCGTTCCGTAAAGTGAAACATCGGACGCATCTCCAGAGTTCCTTTTGAAACACGGAATGCACGTTCCACTACCCACAAACCATGATACTCGGCAATGACACTCTCTGCGTCAAGATCTATATTGGTTATGTAGCCTTTGAGCCCGTCCCACCTGCAGTCCTCTGCAATCTTCTCCTCACTAATGACGGCCTCTATGTCCTTGCTGATTTCAAGAAACACACATTTTTCCGCTTGCGCCACCCAAAGCCACCCATTTATTTTACGTAACTCGCTGATTTTCATTCTGCGCTACATGATGGCACAAAAAAGTGATGAAGTCAGGAGGGCGCAATGGGATTCCATCGACTACATCCACGTCATTGACCGTGTCTTCCGGGCTCTGCCATGACTCGGCGTAGCCGCTGAGGTGTTTGTCTCCTGCTCTCGCTGTTCCATCAGTTGGTGTCGGTTGTTACCGAAAGGCGACGAGACGGATGATAAAAAGCGGGCATATCAGCGCATTGCAGTCTGGTGCGCCTTGGGATAATGTAGGGTGAAAAAGTTGTTGGTTAGGAATAAAATGACTATCTTCGCGCCAACAATCAACACAATTAACAACAAGGTATCATTATGTTAAGGATTATAACACTTATAGTTTGCATCGCATGTGTAACGATTTGCAATGCGACTGGCAGGTTCATATCTTTCCAAGAGGAAGGAAGAGGCGTTTGCATCACGGGAGGGAACAAGCAAATCTCTGTCGGCAGGAATGATTTCAAGGGAATCCTGATAGCGGTAGAGAGCCTGCGTGCTGACCTGAATGCCGTCTGTGGGAATGCGGACGTGCCAATCGTCATCGGTAGTGTGGAAAGAGGCAGTGACGTGCCAAAGGACATCATGGCGAAACTGGCTGGCAAGACGGAACAGTTCATCATAACGATGCGCAAGGGCAAGGTGTATATCTGCGGTTCGGATATGAGGGGTACAATATACGGCATCTACGAGTTCTCACGCCAGATAGGTGTGTCACCGTGGTACTGGTGGGCTGACGTGCCTGTGCCGAAGCACGAGAATCTGTATTTCATCCCTGGCGAATATACTGACGGTGAGCCGGCGGTGAGGTACAGAGGCATCTTCCTCAATGATGAGGCTCCTTGTCTGACGGGCTGGGTGAAGAACACGTGGGGCACGGACTTCGGCGGACACGAGTTCTATGCGAGGGTTTTCGAACTGCTGCTGAGGCTCAAGGGCAACTTCATGTGGCCTGCCATGTGGGGATGGAGTTTCTATGCCGATGATGAACTCAACAGCAAGACTGCCGACGAGATGGGCATCATCATGGGGACATCGCACCATGAGCCAATGGCACGCAACCATCATGAATATGCCAGAAACCGGCAGAAATGGGGAGCATGGGACTATGTCACCAACAAGGACGGACTTGACAGGTTCTTCCGCGAGGGTATGGAAAGGGCAAAGAACACTGAAGACCTTATAACCATCGGAATGCGTGGTGACGGCGACACGTCGATGGGTGGCAAGGAGGGTCACGACGACGAGACCCTGAGCGAGGATGAGAGAGTGATGAGAATCCTGAAGGACGTGATTGACAACCAGAGGAATATCATCAGCAGCGTGACTGGACGGCCTGCAGAGGAGAGGCCACAGGTATGGGCTTTGTACAAAGAGGTGCAGAAATACTATGACAAAGGTCTCAGAGTGCCGGACGACGTGACCATCCTGCTTTCGGACGACAACTGGGGCGACGTAAGGAGTCTGCCCACCGAGGAGGAACTGAAAAGGAAAGGCGGATGGGGACTGTACTACCACGTGGATTACGTCGGTGCGCCTCGCAACACGAAATGGCTCAACATCACTCCCGCGGCAAACATGTGGGAGCAGTTGCAGCTGACCTATTCCTATGGGGTCAACAAACTCTGGGTGCTGAACGTAGGCGACCTGAAACCGATGGAGTTCCCTATCACCATGTTCCTTGATTTCGCCTGGAACCCGGACAAAGTGGCCGCATACCCACAACCTGCCGCCGAAAACCAGACGGCAAGGCTTGAGCTCATGCCTTACATGGAGCAGTGGTGCGTGGAACAGTTCGGAGAGAGGGAGGCAAAGGAGGCTGCGAGAATCCTGAACCTGTACACATGGTACAACGGCAGGGTCACTCCTGAGATGCTCGATGCGAGAACTTACGACATAGCGAGCGGTGAATGGAAGAAGGTACGTGATGACTATGCCAACCTCGCTGACGCTGCCGTGCGCCAGTACGAGAGGATGTCACCTGAGTACAAGGACGCATACTACCAGCTGATATACTACCCTACGGTGGCGATGGCGAACCTATACGATATGTACTACTCTGCTGCTACTGGCGACGCCGAGAGGGTACGACTCACTTTCAGCAAGGACAAGGAACTGTCGGACTATTACAACCATACTATGTCGGGCGGGAAATGGAACGGCATGATGACCCAGAAACATATCGGCTACCGTACCTGGAACGACAACTTCCCACAAGACACACCTCCGAGGGTCGCGAGCGGTGCTTTGGGTACGATGGGCAGTGGGGAGGCCAGTGGCAAGGCTTGCATTATCGAGGCTGAGGATTTCTCAAAGGCTGAGTGTCAGGTGAAAGGCGCATACTGGACTGTCATACCTTTTCTGGGAAGGACACGGTCTGGTGTGTGCGTGATGCCTTACACTGCTGACCCTAAAGGTGCAAGACTGACTTACGATATAAAAGGTGATGTCCCTGATGAGGCTACTGTGTATGTCATCACCAAGTCGAACCTCGCCTTCAAGAACAAGGCTGGACATTGTTTCCGCATCGGGTTCGAGGGCAAGCCAAGCAAGATAGTCAACACCAACAGGGACATTAACGAGGACCATCCGTATGACAGGCTGTATCCTACGGTGGCAAGCCGCATCATCGAGAACAAGGTAGTCATACCCGGCGCGAGGAACGGCAGGCTGGTGATTGAGCCATTGGATCCTGGTATCGTGTTCGAGAAGATAATCGTTGATTTCGGTGGATACAGGAAGACATTCCTGTATGGCGGCCTATGACTCCGCAGCCACGGCCAGAGGTGAGAGCGTGGGGAAGAAGGTAGCTATTGTCGGTGGTGGAGCTGCTGGCTTCTTCTGTGGAATTCACATGAAGGAACTGGCGGGCGATACTGACGTGACGATATTCGAACGTCAGAGCCGGGTGCTGAATAAGGTGGCGGTGTCGGGCGGTGGACGATGCAACTGCACTAACACCTTCGAGGATGTCTCGGATCTTGCCCAGGTCTATCCACGGGGTCATAGGCTGATGAAACGGCTCTTCAACCGGTTCGGACCGGAAGATGCATACAGATGGTTCGAGGAACATGGCGTAGCACTGGTGAGCCAGCCTGACCATTGCGTGTTCCCTAAGTCGCAGGACAGCGGGGAGATTGTCAGTCTCTTCACGAATGCAGCCCGGAAATCAGGCGTAAAGGTGCTTACGGACAGTAGGATCGATGACCCTGTCCGTCTGCTCGGCGAGTACGATGATGTGGTGGTGACTGTGGGCGGACTTCCCTCACAATCGGCATTGTCCTCGGCGCTCTCCTCATATCTGACCTTGATGCCTTGTGTACCGTCGTTGTTCTCGTTGGCTATCGATGACAGAAGGCTCCATGACCTCATGGGGCTCGTGGTGGAGAAAGCCTCTGTTTCCGTTCCATCAACCAAGTTCAGGACCTCAGGCGCATTGCTCATCACCCACTGGGGGATGAGTGGACCGGCCATACTGAGACTCTCCAGCCATGCTGCAAGACATCTGGCGGGAACGAACTACAGAACGCCGTTGCTCGTCAACTGGACTGGCATGTCCAACTCAGAGGAAGTACGAAGCGAACTCTTGTCAATCGCCGCACGCAATTCCAGCAAACTCCTTTCCTCGTACAGGCCTTTCGGACTTCAGCAGCGTCTGTGGGACTATCTGCTTACGAAGTTCGGCAAGTCATGCAGATGGTCCGAACTCAGTGGCAGGAATCTGAACAGGCTCGTGGAACTGCTTTACGACGACTGGTACCAGACGAGTGGAAGGGCGCCGTTCAAGGACGAGTTCGTCACTTGCGGCGGAGTGGCGCTGAACACCGTAAATCCGTTGACTATGGAAAGCAAAGAAATACCCCACCTGTATTTTGCAGGTGAGGTACTTGATATCGACGGAGTGACGGGCGGGTTCAATCTTCAGGCATGCTGGACGACCGCCTACGTCGCTGCCGAGGGAGTTCTGGAAAGGAATCCATGAAGTCCCAATCGATGCTAACGCTTGCTCGTGACGTACATACCGATGGTTGCGCCGGTGAATCCTCCTGCCACCTCAGTACTGAGAATGGAACCGTCCTGAGTTCCTCCGAGCTGGTTGAAGGTCTTTCCGCCGTCAAGTGAATAGAAGAAGTCGTAGTCTATCCCTTTGGCCTCGACCTTGAACGTGACAAGGCTCTCCTTATCGACTTTCGCGCGTGCCACCTCTTCCGGACGTGTAGGCATCATGCCCCAAGGCGAACGCTGACCGGCCTTCGATGCTTTGTAGAGGGCTACGATAGGCTGGCCCTGCTCATCGAGGGTCTTGCCGATGACATAGTTGTGAGTCTCTTTCTGATAGACTACCATACCGCCGAGTTCCCTTGCCGTACGTGGCTGGAAGTTCATGGTGACGGTGGATGTGAAATTGAAGTTCTTTATCCAACGACAGAGGTAAGACGGGTTCTTCTCCTCGTAGATATTCACGTCGCGGGCGATGAGTTCCATGGAGTTAGGAAGGAAACCATGCCCCTGCGCTATGTTGTACCACTTCTCCTTAGGAGTGCGGAGCTGAATCCACATAGGATCCTCCTCCATGAAGTCGTCCTTGATGGAGATATTGCCTGTGGTGGCTGACGTGGCGCCGGTTGTCGGCATAGGACGACTTACCACATAAGGTATTTCCTTCCTTCCATCCCAGATGTAGGGCTGCCCACCTTTCCAAGTGACTGGAAGGAGCATGGTGCTACGGCCGGTGTTGCAAAGAACCGGCTTGCCGTCGGCATACTGGTAAGGAAGTATGGACAGGAACACGGCATACCACTTGCCCTCAGGAGTCTGGACGAGATCCGCATGACCGGCTGCCGTCACAGGACTCTTGCGGTCACGCGACAGACTGCGCTGGGTTAGAATCGGGTTCTTCTTGCATGGCTTGTAAGGACCTTTGACGTCCTTGCTCACGAAGACCACCTCACTGTGTTCATCGCCCGTACCACCTTCTGCACACATAAGGTAGTACTTGCCCTTCACTTTGTAGAGATGCGGACCTTCAATCCAGATAGGCTTGTCGGCAGGTACCACACCCTTGTCAATGAGCAGCGTCGGTTCGGAGAGTGTGTTCGTTGACATGTCGTATTCACGGATGTAGATGCAGCGGTGGCCATCATACTCGGCCTCTCCCTGAGGTGCGTCGTTGTTGAGGATGTAGGTCTTGCCATCTTCCGAGAAGAAGAAAGAAGGGTCAATGCCCGGGACATTGAGCTTGACCGGCTCGCTCCATCCCTTGCGCGGGTCCTTCGACTTCACTATCACGACACCGCCAGGCTGGACGGTGGAACTGAATGTGTTGACGATGAGATAGAAGGTGTCATCATACGGGTTGTACTTCATGTCAGGCGCATAGACTCCTGACCGCAGTTGGCTGCCATCATCGAAATTGAGCTGTGAGGGACGGTTGAGTGCGTAGCCGGCGAAGTCCCAGTCAACGAGGTTGGTGCTATGCCATACAGGAACGCCCGGATAGTAGCAGAACGAGCTGTTGGCTATGTAGTAGTCATTGCCCTTGCGGGTGATTGTCGGGTCGGGAGCACAGCCTGAGAGTATTGGATTGAGATACTGCCTCGAAGCGTCGAACTGTGGTATGTCGTCCTGGCCCTGATAGGTGAAGCCGGAGAAACGCGCCGTGTTCGGCTTTGGTCTCTCAGGAAGCTGAGGACGCTTGACCGGAGTGACACCCATGAGCGGGAGCATGGTCTCCGCGTATCTCACACCGAGCTCACGGTAGCCTGCTGCATCGAAATGGAGGTTGTCCGGACCACTCGTGCAACCTTCTGCCTTGATGACATGGGATGTGGGGATGACTGACGGCAGACGGTTGATGACTGGATTGTGAGCGACACACTGCCCCTTTCCTCCGGCAATCACTACCTCACCGGCAAGGAGAGGCACCTCTGAGGCTTTCAGGTTGAGATCCTTGAGCAGGCTCTCATACACTTTCCTGACCTTGTCAGGCCAGTCAGCCTGACCGGTGTTGGTCTCGCCCTGATGGAGCAGGATGCCTTTGATCACACCGTCCTTCTGAGCCAGACGCGCCATATCCACAAGACGCTGGTATGGGTTGTTGTCATATGCCTGAAGCATACCTTTCATCCAGCCCGGAGCCTTGTTCTTGGCATAGTCCTCGATATACTCCGGCATGAACGCGATGATGTCGCAACCACCGATGGCCACATTGATGATGCCCACACGATGGTCTGCGGGAAGGTTTAGCGCCATCGTGCGGCCGAACCAGTCAACCGGAGTCAGACCGTTGCCCTCACGGCAGAGTGGGGGAGTGGCAGGATACCACTGACCCTTCTTCCTTCCGGAATTAGGGAAGTCAACAGCAGCCATCATCTGGAAACGTGGATCGACGGTCTGGTCGGCTTCCTCCGGACGGGCATTACCCTCCATATTGGACTGACCGAAACACAAGAACACATGGAAGTTGGGGTCTGCGGTCGTGACCTCCTTCTTCTGGACAGCCTTCGTACGGGCTTTCTTTTGTGCGGAGACTCCTACCGTGAACGTCAGAGCCAATGCCACAAGCAATAGGATTTTTTTCATGTTAGATATTATTAAGGGATGTTCTGTCAATTACGTCTTTAGTGGGTCCGAGGTCTTTCCCATAGTGGCGTTCCGGGCGAGCCTTCAGCCTTGTTGTCAGTGCTGCCTGCGCTGACAACAGACAGCGATGTGGGCGACGTGGTGGTTTGTCTTTTAATCTATGGGTGGAATCATCAGGCCACTCCATCACGGCAGTTTGTCCATGTCTGCTGCCGTGTAGTTGTCCATGCGGAGACTGAACCTCATCAGGTCATCGAGTTTGTGACGCGGAGCAGGACAGTCCTGCGGGAGTGGCATCTTGCTGAACTGCTGGAAATACAGCAGGCAGGCATCCCTCCACCACCATGCGTCCTTTGCCTGACGTTCGAACCGCTTCAGCTGCCGTTCGTATCTCTCCATGTCAACATACTTCTCCACTGACCGCCAGGTCTCCGCGAATCCTTCAGCCTGGCTGACTCCCATGTCATAGCGACGGCACAGACGTTCCCATACGCTGTTCCAAGGCACATGATGGAAGAAGAGGAGATATTTCTCAGGACATGTCTCGACGTTATCGTATAGATCCGCAAGTCTCTGTGGGTATTGCGCCACATTGCCGGAGCCAGTCCGGGTACGGTCGAAGCCTACACCTGTGGAATCTGCCTTATGATAATATCGAGGCAGCCAGTCCTCACGCCATCCGGGCTGGTGGCACCACGGTTCCGGACCGTAGTGATGACCGCCTGCGAAGATGTGGTGCAGGCCGAGAGGCATCATGTAGCTCACCACCGCCTCATGGGACTGGCAGAGCATGGCCGTCATGGGACTGACGAACTTGTCAGCCTTCGAGAAAGTCTGCTGCAACCACTCCCTCGCTATTTGCTCGCTGGTCATGTCGGGGTTCCAGGCCAGGCGTCCGAAGGCATACCAATTGGCCTGTGCCATGTCACTGCCGCACCAGTTGACGGAGTTGCCTACATTCGACACTCCTGAGACAGCAGTGAAATGACGTCTGGAGCCTTGTCTTGCGTTGGCGGCTATCTCATCGAAGAACTCACGCCACATCGGGGCGAGGAAGCAAGTGTGTATGCTCTCTCCGGTGTATTCCTGAGTGATCTGGAACTCAGGCATCAGCCTCGTCTTCTGTATTCCGTAGAACAACGGGCTGACCGGCTCCCGCGGCTGGAAGTCGATAGGACCGTTCTTGATTTGCAGGATGACATTGTTCATGAATGTCCCGTCAAGCGGCATGAACTCCTCGTATGCCTGACTTGCCCTGTCCGGACTGTTCTGTGCATATACGAAGGCACGCCACATGACTATGCCCCCGTGTGGCCTCAGCACCTCAGCAAGCATGTTGGCGCCGTCGGCGTGACTCCTGCCGAAGTCCATGGGACCGGGTTGCCCCTCGCTGTTGGCCTTGACCAGGAACCCACCGAAGTCAGGGATGAGTTTGTAGATCTGCATCACCTTCTCCTTCCACCAATCACGGACTTGCTCATCCAACGGGTCGGCGGTCTTCAGACTGTCAAGCGACATCGGTGACGCGAAGTTGACACTAAGGCACAGCCTGATGCCATAGAGACGCAGGATGTCGGCAATGTCGGCAATATGGAAGAGCGTCTTCTCGTCAAGCACCTTTGGACTGGCGTTGACATTGTTGATGACCACCATGTTGATGCCTATCGAGGCATTCGCCCTGGCGTATTCGCGGATTATGTCCTTGTCGAAGTCAACCTTGCCATTCTTGAAGAAGACGGACCGTCCGGCATAACCTCTCTCGATGGTGCCGTCCATGTTGTCCCAATGGTCAAGGACGCGGAACTGGTATCTCGGCGTCTCAGACACCACCTGGTTATTCTCTATCTTCTGCCCGGTCTCCTGACGCCGCAGCAACTCGTAGGCTCCGTAGAGCATCCCTACGTCTGTGCTTGCCGTCAAGGTTATCGTACCCCCCTTTCTCGTGATGCGGAACCCATCATCAGAAATAGGTGTGACCGACCCTGACATGACTATCTCCTCGTTCCTTCTCCAGAAGCGCGACAGTTCGTCAATGGCAATCTCAACGGTCTTGGTGACAATCATATTGTCTCCCACCCGTATCTCCGCCTGCTGCTTCGGACTGACCATCCTCAGCCATAGACGATGACCATCCTCAGCGGAAGCGTCACCTATGCCGGCGAACATCAGCATGAGCAACAGACAAGTGGACAACGACTTCATATCAATCTTGCATTTGCGGGGAATTTACTGGATGCCCCTTTGACGTTGAATGAAAAAGAAGGAGTCAGCAGCTGGAGCCGGGCGATACCCCAAGACTCCAGGCTCCTAACTCCATATCAGATGCCGGTTATCAGCAATACCAGGAAACGATGGTCTCGAAGAGTTCCTGCTGACCTGAAGTCTGCTTCGGCTCTCCTACCTTCTTACCGTATTCGTAAACCTGCTCGAATGTCAGCTTGCCATCCTCGAAGTCCTTGCCCATACCGCTGTCGAATGATGCGTAGCGGTCAGCGACCATCTGCTTGAGAGGAGACTCCTCAAGAAGCCGCGCGGCACTCTCGAGAGCGCGTGCCATTGCGTCCATGCCGGAGATGTGAGCGATGATGATGTCCTCGAGGTCGGTGGAGTTACGACGGGTCTTGGCGTCGAAGTTGGTGCCGCCAGGAGCAAGACCGCCGTTGCGGATGATCTGAACCATTGCCTGTACGAGCTCATACTGGTCGATAGGGAACTGGTCGGTGTCCCAGCCGTTCTGGTAGTCACCACGGTTGGCATCGATAGAGCCGAGCATACCGGCGTCAACAGCACAAGCAAGCTCATGCTCAAAGGTGTGGCCGGCGAGAGTGGCGTGGTTCACTTCGATATTGACCTTGAAGTCCTTGTCGAGGTTGTGAGCTTTGAGGAAACCGATCACGGTCTCTGTGTCAACGTCGTACTGGTGCTTTGTCGGCTCCATCGGCTTTGGCTCAATGAGGAAGTTGCCCTTGAACCCCTTTGAGCGTGCGTAGTCGCGAGCCATAGTCAGCATAGTAGCCATGTGTTCCTTCTCACGCTTCTGGTCGGTATTGAGGATTGACATGTAGCCTTCACGACCACCCCAGAACACATAGTTCTCGGCGCCGAGGGCGATGCCAGCGTCGATGGCGTTCTTGATCTGGACGATAGCGCGTGCCACGACATCGAAGTCCGGGTTCGTACTTGCACCGTTCATGTAACGCTTGTTGCCGAACACGTTGGCGGTTGACCACAGGAGTTTCTTGCCGCTTGCGGCCATCTTCTCCTTGAGGTAGGCTACTATGGCCTGCATGTTCGCCTCGTACTCCTCTACTGTGTCACCCTCGGAAATGAGGTCAACGTCGTGGAAGCAGAAGTAATCGATGCCGAGCTTCTCCATGATTTCGAAACCTGCGTCCGCCTTGTTCTTGGCGACTTCGAGGGCGTCAGCACCTTCGTTCCATGGGAACTTCTTAGTACCAGGACCGAACTGGTCTGCACCTTCAGCACAGAGTGTGTGCCACCATGCCATAGCGAAACGCAACCAGTCCTTCATTGTCTTACCCATGATGACCTTGTTCTCATCATAATAGTGGAACGCCATCGGATTCTTCGAATCCTTGCCTTCAAACTGGATTTTCTTTACTCCAGGAAAAAATTCTTTTGCCATAACTTTGTTTGTTGTTAAAGGAAAGTATAAAATATCGGTTTTATCAGTCAATGACTTTGTTGAGTCTCTCAATCCATAGATTGTATGCGTCGATGTAAGCCTGTTTGTTCACGAGGTCAGGCTCCACGGTGCGGATATGCTTGAGTGTGGAGAATGCCTCGTCGCAGTCCTTGTATATCCCGGCGCCGATACCCGCGCCCTTGGCTGCGCCGATGCCACCATCGGTCTCGTAGAGGTTGATTGTCGCGCCGGTCACTCCGGCAAGGGTGGAGCAGAACATAGGGTTGAGGAACATGTTGGCGTGTCCTGCGTGGATGTCCTTGATGCTCATGCCCATGCCTTCCATGATGTCGATTCCCTGCTTGAAGGAGAACACTATGCCTTCCTGTGCCGCGCGCAGCAGGTGCGCCTTCTTGTGGATGTTGAAGTTGAGGCCTTGGATTGAGCAGCCCACTTCCTTGTTCTGCAGTATGCGCTCCGCACCGTTGCCGAACGGGATGATGCTCAGTCCGTCAGAGCCGATAGGCACCGTGTCAGCCAGCACGTTCATGTCGCTGTACGACATGCCTTCCGGTGCGACGTTACGCTTCATCCATGCGTTGAGGATGCCAGTGCCGTTGATGCAGAGGAGCACGCCGAGACGGGTGAGCTCCTTCGAGTAGTTGCCGTGAGCGAAGGTGTTGACACGGCTCAGCGGGTCGTAGTTCACGTCGCCCAGAACACCATACACGACTCCCGAGGTGCCGCCCGTGGCTGCCACTTCGCCGGGATTCATCACGTTGAGCGACAGGGCGTTGTTAGGCTGGTCACCACCCCTGTAGGAGATTGGGGTGCCTTCCTTGATGCCGAGTTCGTCGGCAACAGCCTTGCAGACTGTCGCCTGAACAGCGAACGTAGGAACGATGTCGGCGATGATTGACTCGTCGAATCCGAAGAATCCCATCACGTCCTTGCTGACCTCCTGTTCCTTGAAGTCCCAGAACATTCCCTCTGAGAGTCCTGAGATAGTGGTGTTGACATCACCGCCGCTGAGTTTCATGGCGATGAAGTCACCCGGGAGCATCACCTTATATATATTGTCGAACACCTCCGGCTCGTTCTCCTTCACCCACGCCAGTTTCGCGGCGGTGAAGTTGCCCGGCGAGTTGAGCAGGTGGCTCAGGCATCGTTCGTGACCTATGCCGTCGAATGCCTTGTTGCCGTAAGGCACGGCCCTGCCGTCGCACCATATGATGCTTGGGCGGAGAGCCTGCTTGTCTTTGTCGATGCATACCAGTCCGTGCATCTGGTAGCTGATGCCGATTGCCTTGACGTCGAGCAGGCTCACACCTCTGGCGCAAGTCTGTAGTTTCTTAGTCGCTGAGATGAGATTGTCCCACCACATGTCGGGTTCCTGTTCTGCCCAACCTGCTTTCCTGGCGATGATCGGAGCCTCCTGCTCGGGCCAGAATGTGGTAGCCACTATCTGACCGGTCATCGCGTCCACCAGTGAGGCCTTCACTGATGAAGTACCTATGTCATATCCTAATAAAAGTCCCATTGTCAGTTATTGTTTGATGGTTTATGTCGTTCGTTTAATCGGCGTCGCCGCGCTTGCCGGCTCTGCCGGCCTTCCCGGAATCGCCGGATAACCCGGACAAGCCGGCCTTCCCGGACAAGCCGGAATCACACTCAGTCAATTCCCTCTATTGTCTTGAAGTCGCCGTTCTCGTCCATCTCGAGCTCGCATACCTTGAGGCTGCGCAACCATGACTTGCCTCCTGACGGCACGCTGTCATGATGGAACAGATACCACTTGCCCTTCCACTGTATGATGGCGTGGTGTGTGGTCCAACCCACTACCGGTGTGAGGATGACTCCTTTATAAGTGAACGGTCCGTATGGATTGTCGCCCACCGCATAGCAGAGCAGATGGCTGTCGCCGGTGGAGTATGAGAAATAGTATTTGCCATTGTGCTTGTGCATCCACGACGCCTCGAAGAACCGGTGCGGATCGTCCGCCTTGAGCGGGTTGCCTTCGTCATCGACGACGAGTATAGGGCGCGGAGCCTCCGCGTAGCCCATGCCGTCCTTGGTCAGGCGCACGCAACGGCTTGGCAGTGAGTCTTCCTTGCCTTCCGGCAGATAGGGGGTCTCAAGATGGATGTTGTCCTTGTAGCGCTGGAGTTGTCCGCCCCAGAGTCCGCCGAAATAGACGTACACCTCACCGTCGGCGTCATCCCTGAACGCGCACATGTCGATGCTGTAGCTGCCCGGCACCGGAGCGGGCTGAGGGATGAACGGCCCGGCAGGATTGTCAGCGACGGCAGTGCCCCAGTGGAACACGTCGTTCCTGTCCTTGAGAGGGAAGTACATCACGTATCTCTTCACTTTCTTGCTGAATCCCATGCCCTTCGCCTGTTCATCGGCATTGGTCGGCACTTCGGTCTCGTATTCCTGAACGTCGCAGTCCCAGAGCTGGCGGCCTGCCCAAGGAATATCCTCCTGACGCAGCACGCATCCGTGATCGACCACTTCGCCGGTCATCGGGTCGCCCTCGATGGAGAGCACGTGATAGTCTTTCATCACGTACTGGTCGCCGTTGTCGTTCTCTACGTTCTCGCATTCCCAGTCGTGGGACGGGTAGATGTAAATCTTTCCGTTGAACACATGGACGGACGGGTCTGCCATGTAGTCAGCAGGGAAAAGGTATCTTTTAGTTGTTGCCATAGTTTGGATTTGTATTTGATGGGTTAGTGTCGTTGTGCGTCGTAGTGCGCGCCGGCTCCGGCCTGTCCGGCAGTTCCGGCATATCCGGTCTGTCCGGGGGGCGTCAGCGGTTATCGCATCGCCTCCTCGCAGATGGCCTTGACGAAAGGCTTCGGGTTGTAGTCGCGGTCGAAGGCAAGCGGATAGTCGGTACGTCCCGCCATTGGCCAGCCGTTCTTCCAGCTGTCACCGTCGGTGAGGCCCCAGAAGGTCACGCGTGAGATTACGTCCTTGTGTTTGAGGTACAAGCCGAAGAGCCGCTTGAAGAAGTCCGTCTGTTCCTGAGCCTTCTCGGCAGGGAGTCCGTCGGTGTAAGGGTTCATGGACTTCTGGTATTCGAAGTTCGTCTCCACTGAAGCCCCGTAGTTGCCAGTCGGCCAAGGCAGCACGCTGAGGTCGAGTTCGGTGATCATCACCTTCACTCCCTCCGCCGCGAATGCCTGGATGCTCTTCTCGTACTCATCGAGGTTGGTGCCGAAGGACACATGCGACTGCATCCCCACGCCGTCAATCCTGCAACCGTGCGCCTTCAGGTCGCGGATAAGCTCCACTACCGCCTTCCGCTTCGCCGGGTTGTCCATGCTGTAGTCGTTGTAGTAGAGTTCGGCGTCGGGGTCGGCCTCGTGGGCGAACTGGAACGCGAGTCGTATGAACTCAGGACCTATCGTGTTGTAGAACTGAGACCTGCGCAGGCTTCCGTCATCCATGACGGCCTCGTTCACTACGTCCCAGCCTTTTATCTTGCCTTTGTACCGCGACACCACGGTCGTGATGTGCTCTCTCATGCGTGAGATGAGCTCGTCCTTCGTGACGGGCTGTGCCATGTCGTCCTTGAAGAACCAGTAGGGCACCTGTGAGTGCCATACGAGACAATGGCCCGTGATGACCTGCTTGTTCTTGCGCGCAAGCCTCACGATGGCGTCGGCGTCCCTGAAGTCGTAGAGGTCCTTCTTGGGGTGGATTTCCTCCGGCTTCATGCAGTTCTCAGGGACTATGGCGCTGAACTGCGTCCTGATGAGGTCACGCACTTTCTTGTCCGTGCTTGCCACCTGACGGGTGTTGATGGCAGCCCCGATGAGGAACTTGCCGTCGAACGCCTCGCGCAGCGTGGGCTGAGCCATTGCCAACGAGCCGCAGGCCGTCAGCAACGCTACCAATATGGTCAGTCGTGGTCGAATCATGATATGGGATGGTGTGTTATTTCGTACGTTCCTCTATGGACTTGCTCATCTCGTCAAGTCTCTCGTCGGTCAGAGGGTATTTGTAGATAAGGTAGCCCACCACGAGAAGAAGCAGTGCGGGTATGACACAGGTGAACCACAGTATCGCCTCTTGCTGGTCAGGCTGATATTCCTTCAGTTTTGGGTAGTATGCGTTCACCGGCGCGTTGATGAACGTCGCCAGGAACACCACGATGAAGATCAGGAGCACCAGTTGCAGGCATTTGTTCTCCTTGAACTCCTTGAACATCTGTCCGAACGACACCGGCTTCTCGGGTGTGGTCGAGATTCTCTCCTTGCATCCGAGGAAACACAACGTCAGCAGCACGAATCCGGCGAGTGCGAAGATGCACGTCACCGTGAACCATGCGTCGGGGTCGGTAGGCAGCGCCGACTTCTCACTTGCCAGGTTGAACCCAACCAGTCCCATCACCAGCGGAGTGATCCATCCGGCGACGGAGAAACCGGCCTTGAACGCCACGCCGGCGAGAGCGTTCACGATGGCGGCAGGCCTGTTGCCGGTACGGTACTCAGCCTCCGTGATGACCTCAGGCACCAGTGCCCACATGAGCGAGCCCACGAGCAGGCCGACTCCGGTCATCACCTTGGCGGCCTGGATGACTGCCGTGCAGTCCTCGACGTCAGCGAACTTGCCGATGCAATACAGGATGGCGAATCCGGCGAAACCGATGGTGAGCAGCAGATAGTAGAGTCCTTTCTTGCCGAACAACTTCTTGAGGAATGGCAGGGAAGGCAGTATGATGAAGGCCGGAATGGTGCCGATTGCCATGAACGTGGCCTGGTTCCAGTCAATAGCGGAGTGCAGCGCGATGGCGAGTCCGATAGGGAAACCGGCCTGTACGATAATCTGGCCTATGTTGGCGCACACCATACGGGTGGAGGTGAGTATCAGCACCTCGTCGTTGTCACGGGTCATGCTCGCCATGATGGAGCCGTAAGGTATGTTGACCACCGAATAAATCATGCTCAGCACGGTGTAGCTGACCGTGGCATAGACGATCTTCATCCCCATCGTCCACGACGCGGCGGCCGGGAGCATCAGGAAGCACGCAGCCACCGTGAGCGGAATGCCACCGAAGAGGAGGTATGCGCGGTACTTGCCCAGACGAGGGTTGTGGTTGTCGATGTAGCGACCTACCACCGGACTCCAGAAACAGTCAAGTATCCTGACCCCGAGAATCAGCCCGCCAACGAACTTAGGGTCGATTTTCAGAACCGTGCAGAGGTAGATCATCAAGAATGTCGCCACCGTCTGGAAAATCAGGTTTTGAGCCAAGTCACCCGAACCGAAACCGATTCTCTGCAACCAACTCAGCTTGTAGAAGCCCTTAGCCTCCTGTGCAATGTCTTTCGCCATAATATTTACGTTTTAATTTGTTATTCCCTTGCCGGCGGCGAAGGCATGCCGAACAGCGTCCGGACCTTGCCGCATAATCAGATGCAAAATTAACAAAAATAACTGAAACACCTGTTCAAAAAACGATACAAATAATATCTCGTATGTAACATTACGGCTCGAGATGGCTAAAAAAGCCCTCATGGCATATCCCAGACGGCTGTAAATGGCTACGACGCCATGCATCAGCCATCCGTCCTCCACCCCCAGCCAAACACCCCACCACCACCTACCAAACACCCCACCACACCATGTCAGGCACCCGACAAGTCACCGGCAATCGCCCGGCAAGTTACCGGCAATCTCGCGGCAAGTCACCGGCAATCGCACTGCAAGTCACCGGCAATCGCTCATCCGTCCATGAACCTGCACTCGCCAACTCATCAGGCTTCGCACTACTGCTACACAACATTATCAATGTTTGCAACGAAAGGTTAGTAACCTTCACTATGAAACATTACTAACCTTTCATGCGAAACATTAGTAATCTTTCATGCGAAACATTAGTAATCTTTCATGTGAAACATTAGTAATCTTTCGCTGTGAACATTAATAACATTTCGTGGTAAGTCTCCGTGATGTCAGCAGATGTGGAGTGCGTTCGGCCGTTCAGCCGTGCGCTGCCGTCTGCATGGGAACGGCTTGCCGCCGTGTGCTCAGGCCGCTATATACGGCAAAAGCCGGTGGTCAGCCGGCTTGTCCGTTGGTTTATGTCAATGCTAATAGAGTCTGATCCACTCCCAGGTGTTGCCCGATGCGTCCATGTAGCGTACGAAGTCCGGGAGGCTTATGTTCAGAGAGGCGTGGTTGTCGTTGGGGTGGAAGGAGACGTGGGAATAGTTCCTGAGGTTCTCATCGACGAAGACGTGGACGTGGTGCTCCTCGTCGTTCACCAGTCCGAATGGTGACACGCTGCCGGGTCGTAGCCCGAGGAACCGCTCCATCCTCTGTTCGGAGGCGAAGCTCAGTTTGCCCTGGCGCAGCATGTGCTCGAGGTCATGGATGGCGAGGTTCTGGTCGCACTGGAATATCACGAGGTAATGTCTGTTGCCTTTGTGGTTGCGGAAGAACAGGTTCTTGCAGTGTGTGCCGGGCAGGTCAGCCCAGTATTGCCGGCCTATCTCTATGGTCGGAGCCGCCGGGTGCTCGGTGTAGGTGAACCCGATGCCCAGTTCCCTCAGTCTGTCATATACTTTCTGTTGTCCTATCATGTGGCGTTTGGGTTGTCATGTCCTGCTGTCGAGTATTTTCTTCCTGATGCTCCTCACCGCCGGTTTGTAGTACTCCGGCTCCATGGTTTCCAGGGTGCGCTTCAGTTCCTCCCTCAGTTCGGGATGGAACGCGCACATAGCATGTGCCAGTCTCATGCAGCAGCTCTGCACTCCTGGTGGTTCCGCCATGTCCGTCATGTGCTCAAGACAGAAGTCGAGGAAGTCGCTCCTCAGGTCTGCCTCGGTGATTGGCAGTCGCATCGAGAGCGTGAGTGCGAGTCGTCTTACGGCGGAGTCGGTGGTGGTCATCGCCAGTCCGGTCAGGTCAGTCATCGCCGGCTGCAGTTGTCGCGGCTCCCTGCCTTTGGCTTTGGTGAGTGCCCAGAGGGCGTTCCGCGCCACCCGGTGGTCGGTGTCGTGCATGAACCGCCGGCAGAAAGCGACCAGGTCGCCTTCCTGTCTCGCGCGCTCATAGAGGGCGGAGACCTCTGTCTCGTGGAATGAGCCTGACAAGTCCTCCCGTGTGATCATATAGTGTTGGTGTCTATTCTTGTCGCGTCCTTGAGTTCAGCCATGAGTTTGTCAGCGTCAATCGTGTAGAACCTGGGCGTCGTGGTCCTCGGCACGCACAGGAAGAACTTGTTGGTCGTGGCGAAAAGCCCCACGAGGGTGAGCCGTCGTTCCCTGCCTATCCCCCGGCATACTTGCATGACCCGTGTCCGCGCGATGCGTGAGAACATCATGTTGCCGCCGTCGTCTTTCAGGACGATGATGATATGGAGCTCGAACCTGTCGTCCGACTGCCGTTCCCGTGCGGTGTCCGTGTGGCTGACCTCCACCTTCCTGCCGAAAGCCTTGTTGATGTCGGCCGCCATCTTCCTGAACGCCTCGCCGTGCGGTCCGTTCTGCTTGATGCCCTTGTGCAGTATGTGCAGGTGTATCATCTCGTGGATGAGCACATCCTCCAGTGTCCTCTCCTCCCTGTCGCACAGGTTGCTCACGGCTATTCTGAGGTCGCGGACGTGCTTCTTCCCGTCCGGTCCCCTCTCGCATCTGTATCTCAGGCATCCCAGCGAGTTCCGGCTTCGGGAGAGCACCAAGGGCACCTCGGGCAGCTCGCCGCCGAACATCAGGCTGTTGAACAGTCTGAACCGGTTCCTCAGGAATTCCGTGGTAGGTCTCATCTACTTCGCCGCCACCCTTACGGCGGTTCCGCTGCACGCGACCATGAGCATGCTGTTGGTCTCGCCAAGTGTCTCGTAGTCGATGTCGATGCCGATTATGGCGTTGGCGCCCATCAGCCCGGCCCTCTCCTGCATTTCCCTCAGGGCGTTCTCTTTGGCTTTGACGAGTGTGTTCTCATAGCTGCCGGCCCTGCCGCCGAAGAAGTCGTGGATTCTCGCCGCGAAGTCCTTCAGGAAGTTCGCGCCGACGATGACCTCACCTGTCACGACGCCGAGGTAGCTCTCTATGGCGTAGCCTTCGATGGTATGTGTGGTGGTCAGTAACATAGTCTATCTGAGTTCAAGTGTCACGGTGGAGCGTACGTCTGTCTCGCTTGCTGCCACATGTGCCGTGAATGTACCCGGCTCGGCTTTCCATGCGTGTGTGGCCTCGTCGAAGAAGCTGAGGTCGCGCCTTGTCACCGTGAATGTGGCGTCCTTCGTCTCGCCGGGACTGAGGGCGAGTTTGGTGAAGCCCTTCAGTTCCTTGGCCGGACGGTCCACGCTGCACTCGTCGTCGGAGATATAGAGTTCCACGACTTCCTTGCCGAACACCTTGCCGGTGTTGGTGACTGGCACGGAGACGGTCCATGTGCCGTCGGCGTTGGCGGTAGCGGATGCCTTGCCGTACCTGAACGTGGTATAGCTGAGTCCGAATCCGAATGGGAACTGCGGCTCCACCTTGTTGGTGTTGAAGTGGCGGTAGCCCACGTATATGCCCTCCTTGTAATAGACCTGGTGCGTGACTTTGTCGTCCACCCTCTTCTCTATGCCCGGATAGCCCTCCGGTCCGTACTGGAAGCAAGGATAGTCCTCCTGCCGTTTGGCGAAGGTGACAGGCAGTTTGCCGCTTGGATTGACCTTGCCGCTGATGACGTTGGCGAGAGTCTCGCCGCTCATGCTACCCAGATACCAGCAATGCAGCATCGCTCTGACGTCCTTTATCCAAGGAGTAGCGAACGGACTGCCGGAGAAGGTCACGACGATGAGGTTCTTCTGGACCTTGGCGAGTTGTGTGATGAGGTCGTTCTGTCCGTAGTTCAGTTCGTAGCCCTCACGGTCTGTGCCCTCACAGTCCTGGTGGCGGCTCTTGTTCATGCCTCCGATGAAGATGACGAGGTCGGCATCCTTTGCCGCTTCGAGAGCCTCAGTCTTCAGCCGTGCCTGCTCATCGTCTCCGGCGCCGTCAGCACTGCCAGACGCCGGACGTCCGGTCGTGTATCCCTGCACATAGACGATCTTGTCTCCATAGACCTTGCGGAGACCGTCGAGCGGACTGATGTCGAAACGCGTCTTCAGTTCGGATGACCCACCGCCGTAGCTCATGTTGCGTGTGGCATTGTCTCCCACTACGAGTATCTTCCGGTAGTTATCAGCCTGAAGCGGCAGTATGGACTTCTCGTTCTTCAGCAGCACGATGCCCTCCTCGCCGATGTTGCGGCAGGCGTCATAATGTGCTTCCGAGCCGATGTTGCCGATTATCTTGCGAGGGTTCATGCAAGTACGGAACATAGTCCTCAGCACCCTGGCGGCCTTGTCGTCGAGGATGCTCATAGGCACTTTCCCCTCCTTGACCATCTGTTCGAAATCGTCGGCAAGGTAATAGGCGTTGTAGGACTTGGCGCTACCCATCTCAATGTCGAGTCCGCCGAAAGCAGCCTCCTCAGTGGAGTGAGTGCCACCCCAGTCGCTCACGACCACCCCGTCGAAGCCCCAGCGTCTCTTGAGTATGCTGTTGAGCGACGAGTCGTTCTGACAGCAGTGGCGGTCAAGCCATTTGTTGTACGAGCCCATGATGCTCCATGTTCCGGCCCGTTTCACGGCTGCCTCGAAGGCAGGAAGATAAATCTCCTCCACAGCCCTCTCGCTGACATTGACATTGACATCCGAACGCCACATCTCCTGGTTGTTGAGGAAAAAATGTTTGATACAAGTGGCCACACCGTTCTTCTGGACAGCCTGTATGTACGGCACCACCATCTCCCCGGCGAGATAAGGGTCCTCGCCCATGTATTCGAAGTTGCGGCCGTTGAGAGGCACACGGTTGATATTGACACCTGGGCCGAGCATCATGTCCTTGCCTCGGAATGCGAACTCCTCGCTGACCGCGCTGCCATAGATGCGGCTCATGTCGGTGTTCCAAGTGGCTGCAAGACACGTGAGCGACGGGAAAGCCACGATGCTGTCGTTGGTCCAGCGTGCAGGCCTCCATGAGTTCCAGTCCAGTTCCTCACGTGCTCCGTGAGGGCCGTCGGACATATTCAGCTGTCGGATGCCGAGGCGAGGAACGCCGGCAGACGTGAAGCCGCTCTGGGCATGGATAATCAAGACCTTCTCATGGACGGTCATTCGTGAGAGGGCATCCTTCACACGGTCTTCAACGGGAGCGTTGGGGTCAAGATAGACCTGTGCGTTGCATTTCAACGACACAAAGCCCAATAGCAATAATGCTGAAACAAGTAGGTTCCTTTTCATGGCTAAGATGTTATTTATCGTTATGTGAGTGCAAAAGTAGTAATTTTTCTTCAATTGCCAAAAGTTTTTTGTATCTATCCCGAAGTCGTTTCGTCCGATTTGTTTTGGTAATTACCCAAAAATATATTACCTTTGCAGAGTGATACAAATCAATCCCTATGAATATAATCGTATTAGCAAAGCAGGTTCCTGACACCCACAACGTAGGTCCCGATGCCATGACGGCCGAAGGTACGGTGAACCGCGGGGCACTGCCTGCCGTGTTCAACCCGGAGGACCTGAATGCCCTTGAGCAAGCCCTGAGACTGAAAGAGAGATACGGAGCAAGCATCACCATGCTGACCATGGGTCTGCCGAAGGCGGCTGACGTGCTGAGGGAAGGTGTGTTCAGAGGGGCAGACGAAGGCATCCTGCTGACCGACCGTGCCCTCGGTGGCGCCGACACTCTGGCCACAAGCTATTCATTGTCGCAGGCGATCAGGAAGATAAGGAGTGACAGAGGACTGTCGGGCGAGGACTTCCTGATACTCTGTGGGCGTCAGGCCATCGACGGTGACACGGCTCAGGTAGGTCCGCAGGTGGCTGAGAAACTCGGTCTGCCGCAGGTGACCTATGTGGAGGAGGTTCTCTCCGTTGAGGACGGTGTGGCGAGAGTGCGCCGTCACATCGACGGAGGTGTGGAGACGGTGGAGTGTCCGCTGCCTTGCCTGCTCACGGTCAATGGGAGTGCCGCGACGTGCCGGAGCCGCAACGTGAAGCGGGTGATGGCGAACAAGCACAGGGAGTTCACGCAGTGGGGAGCCGCTGACATCGCCGCCGACCCGGCACAGATAGGCAAGGCGGGGTCGCCGACAAACGTGAAGGCTGTGAGGAACATCGTCTTCAAGGCAAAGGAGAGCAAGACGCTGACGGCATCGGACGAGGACATCAAGACCCTGGTAAACGAATTAAGGCGGGTTCTGTGAATACACCATAACGGACATCAACACCATAGACAATGAACAGCGTATTTGTATATATAGAGATGGGTGACGGATGCAAGGTGGCGGACGTCAGCCTGGAGCTTCTCACGAAAGGTCGTCAACTGGCAGACGAACTCGGCACTAAGTTGGAGTGCGCGTGTCTCGGCGACTTCGCGGGACAGACCGAGACTCTTGTGGCGGAACTGAGGAGGTATGGCACTGACAGGATTCATGTCTTCGACGACAAACGATTGTTCCCATATACCACCTTGCCCCACAGCAGTGCCATGGTCAGGCTGTTGCGTGAGGAGAAGCCTCAGATATGCCTGCTCGGAGCGACTGTCATAGGCAGAGACCTTGGACCGAGGGTGTCGAGTGCGTTAGGCTCCGGTCTGACGGCTGATTGTACCCAGTTGGAGATAAGCGACTTCGATATGAAGGTGAAGAACCGGGACGGAGTGGTCGAGGAACGTCACTACGAGAACCAGTTGATGCAGATCAGGCCTGCATTCGGCGGAAGCATCATCGCCACCATCGTGAATCCCGAGCACCGTCCTCAGATGGCCACGGTGCGTGACGGCGTGATGAGGAAGGAGGAATGCGATACCATCCACGACACAGAGGTCATCAGTCATGACATAGATGACTACACCGATGCGTCGGACTATGTGGTGAAGGTGCTGGAACGCCATGTGCGGGCGGCGCGCCATAACCTGAAGGGAGCGAACATCGTCGTGGCCGGCGGCTACGGAGTGGGCAGCAAGGAGGGGTTCGACCTGCTGTACGACCTTGCCAAGGAACTGCATGCCGAAGTCGGCGCGAGCCGCGCCGCGGTGGATGCGGGATGGATTGACCATGACAGGCAGATAGGGCAGACGGGGGTCACGGTACGTCCGAAGGTCTATATCGCGTGCGGAGTCAGCGGTGCCATACAGCATATCGCCGGCATGAAGGACGCGGGCATCATCATATCAATCAACAGCGACCCTGACGCTCCGATAGGACAGATAGCCGACTACAATATCGTAGGGACGATAGAGGAGGTGGTGCCTAAGATAATCAAGAACCTGAAGGGGACAATGTGAGGTGGGTTCAGTGAATGCGCCGAATAAATGATAATTTCTCAAATAGGGTGACAGACTTCAAGACAATGAACACATATACAGACAATCCTGAGTACAGTTTCCATCTCCACAACAACGACCTCATGGAGAGAATCGTGGAACTGCGAGAGAAGAACTTCCGCGAGGCAGTAGAGTACGACTATGCCCCCACAGACCTTGAGGACGCCCTCGACTCATACGAGAAGGTGCTTGAGGTGGTAGGCGACATCAACGCCAACACCATCGCCCCGAATGCCGGTGACGTGGATGCCGAAGGGTCGCATTGTGAGGACGGAAGGGTGAGATATGCTGCCAAGACAGCCGAGGACCTTGACGCGACCGTGAAGGCCGGACTGTGCGGTCTGACCATGCCGAGGCAGTACGGCGGGCTCAACCTGCCTTTCTCTGTCTATACGCTCGCCAACGAGATCATCAGCTCGGGTGACGCCGGATTCGAGAACGTATGGTCCTTGCAGGACTGCATCGAGACTCTTTACAGTTTCGGCACTGAGGAACAGAGACGGAAATACATACCGCTCGTATGCAACGGCGCCACCATGTCGATGGACCTCACTGAGCCTGACGCCGGAAGCGACCTACAGTCGGTGACGCTGAAAGCGACGTTCTCCGAGGAAGACCAATGCTGGCGCCTCAACGGCGTGAAGCGTTTCATCACGAACGGAGATTCCGACCTGCATCTTGTCCTCGCCCGAAGCGAGGAGGGAACCACAGACGGGAGAGGACTCTCGATGTTCCTCTTCGACAACCGCGAGAACAAACGCCTGAACGGCAGGGAACTGACAGTCCGACGGATTGAGAACAAACTCGGCATACACGGAAGTCCGACCTGCGAACTCGTGTTCCGTAACGCGAGAGCGGAGATTGTCGGCGACAGGAGGCTTGGACTCATCCGTTATGTCATGTCGCTCATGAACGGCGCCAGACTGGGTATCGCCGCTCAGTCAGTGGGCATCCAGCAGGCAGCATGGGAAGAGGCGGTGGCTTACGCCAGGGACAGAAGACAGTACGGTAAGGAAATCATGCAGTTCCCTGCCGTATTCGAGATGATCGCGCGAATCAAGGCAAGACTCGACGCGGGAAGGACGTTGCTGTATGAATGCGCGAAGTACGTGGATCTCTACAAGATACTGGAATACACCTCCCGTGAGCGTCAGCTGACTCCTGACGAGAGGAAGGAAATGAAGACGTACTCGCGCCTGGCCGATGCCTTCACTCCGCTGGCGAAGGGTATGAACTCGGAGTTCTCGAACCAGACCACATATGACACCATACAGATTCATGGAGGAAGCGGATACATGCAGGAGTACCGTTGCCAGCGACTGTACCGCGACGCGAGAATCACGAGCATCTACGAGGGAACCACACAGCTTCAGGTAGTCGCCGCACTGCGCTACATAACCAACGGCACGTACCTAAGCCTCATCAGGGAATGGGATGTGGATGACGAGAGAATAAAGGAAATGATAGCCAGGATGGAAGAGAGTGTGGAGACGGTCAAGAGCCACGGCAGTCAGGAAGTTCTCGACATCTGCGGCAGAAGCCTGTACGAGATGACGGCGTTCACCGTCATGGCTGTCCTTCTGCGCCGTGACAGCGTGAGAGCCCCGGAACTGTTCGGCAAGAGCTTTCAGGTCTTCCTGAACCTCGCCCAGAGCGAGGTGGCCCGTCATGCCGACTTCGTCTCTCATATCACACCGGAATGTGTCGGGAACTACAAGACTGTGACCCCACCGTCCGTTATTCCCCTATGACTATCCTGCCGTCGGGCGTGAGACCTTCTGCGGAATAGAATATCTCCCGGCAGGATAGGTTGTTGTAGAACATAATCCTGGCCTCACCGTTGGCGTCGGCTTTCACGTTCGGATCCCAGAAGAGAGTCCGGCGTAGGTTCTCGAGAGGCGGAAGCACGTTGGTGTCCTCCATAGAGAACGTCTGCGGCACGTTGTATCCCTGGAAACGAGTCTTGCGCAATCCTTTCTGGCTCTCTGTAGTGAAGATCTGCTGACGGTAGAGGTATATCCTGACGTAGCTCTCCTCCTCTTTCGGACTCCAAGGTACGATATAGATAGCCTTGAGCTCATCCATGTTGACGGGGAAGTTCACTATCCCCGCGAAGGAGTCATCGCCGTTCCTCGCCTTCTCCTTCATGATTACGGAATCCATGTAAAGGAAATGGCTCGGGTCACTCATGCCTTCACCAAGACCGTTGTCGATAATCCACCGAATTTTCCGGCCTCCGTATGCCATTCCACCTTCCCATGTCTGACAGTCGAACATCTTGAAAGTCCGGCCTGTATCGTCGGCAGGATCGAGCAGACGTATGAAGTCGGACTTGAGAAGATGAGGCAGATCCTCACGTCGAGGATTGCCGAAGAGTGGGTTCCTCATGGCAAGGAACTCAAAGACATTAGGCATCTCGGCGCCCGTGTCGAGAATCTTGTCAAGTTCGGCAGGTGCATCGTAGTATATGCTTGCCCAGTGGCGACCTGTGCGCTGACTGTACCACTGGATGTTATCCGTACTCGTCCAGTACTTTCTCGCCTTGACGGTGACCTCGGGAATGACCCGGACCTTTTCCGCGTAGTTGAGAGGGTTGGTGTCCTCATTGGCTTCATCGGCTTTCCAGTCTCTTGAAAACAGATTGGCGGAAGTCCTCGGTGTCAGTCTTGTCTCGTCAGGCGTGATGAAGCGCGGTGTAGGAGCGAACTGTCGGTCAATGCCCACGTAGAACGTCTTGCGCTTGTCGTTGATTTTAGTGAAAATCTGAAGAGACCAGTCACCGCTGATGTCAGGTAGGTTGAGGAGGTAGTTGCCGAGACTGTCGGTCTTGGTCGTGCCATGAAGGCTCTGCCCCTGATGGTTGAAGAGATAGGTGTCAACCTCAACATTGCCCACAGGGTTTTTCTTGCGGTACTCGCGGAGTTTGCCGTGAAGGAACAACTGGTCTTCAATCGGCTGGGTGTTCTCGAACCACCGATTGCCACACATGAGGTTCCAGTCATATCGTCTCCATCCTTGTATCATCATAAGCAAGTCAGCGTCACTCCTGTGCTGAGCGTCATCCGCCTCGAAGTAGTAGTCCACATTTGCGATATATCCCTTCACGTCGCTGCTGAGTAGCATCCAGGTCCTGGCATTGCCCTGCTTGCCACCGGTGAGGGCACCATAGTCCATCGCGGAGAACGAGAAGTTGGTGTTCGGCACGGTGTGGAGAGTCAGTTCCACTTCCGATACCGGCCCGAGTCCTTTTGACACTGGTGTGACGGTGATGCTGTCTGACGCATCCGGCTGAGGACAGATGAAGAACAACCTTTCGGACAGTATCCGTCCGCCTTCCGTGAAGACGGTGAGCTGGTTCACTCCGTAAGGCATGGTCTCGCGCATGAGCGAGAGCTCTATGAGTGGTGCGGCCGTCATCGTGTCACAGGCAACAATTGAGCCGTTATGCATTATGGCATAGCCTATCTCCTTGCCCAGGATGTCTCCTTGTGAGCGAAGCGTCACCGAGATGTCATCACTCACCACATCGAGATACATCGTCATACCTTCCGCCCTCACCTCGGGCAGTGCGATTCTCTGAATCTTGTCGGTAGGGTTGGCCATTGACAGATACAGCCTCTCGCCAGAAGGAGTGACCGAGAACAGTCCACGCCCTGCGGAATCCGTCTCGACCTCACTTATCACCTTGCCCGACTCGTTGACAACGCGTCCTTTGCCCCTATACGCCGCACCGTTGTCGTCGGTGACGAGAAAAGCCACGCGGCTTTGCAGGCCTGCCACCATGTCGCCCCCCTCAGGATAGAAATGAGCGGAGATCTTCTTTGGTTTGTCATCGGTGAATATGCCATCCTTAGCGGCTGTGAGGTAAAGGGAATCCGCCATCCTGGAATTGGGGTTGCGGTCCTTGTACAGGGTCGTCTTGATTGTAGGTCTTGAGTAGTCGCCGTACTTCACAGGCTTTTCGAACACCGGGAACACGCGGGAGAACATGGCACTCACGCCCCAGTTGACCATATATCTCGTGTATGCCCTGATTTCGTAGAAGCCAGTGCCCAGAATGCTGTCAAGCAGGAACTGTCCGTGAGCTCCTCCGTTTTCGTCAACATGGAGTTTCTGAGTCTCAAGCACATCACCGCTGGGATTGACCAGCTCCACATACAACACCTTGCTCAGACCGGTCGGTTTGTAGCCGCTCCTGACTCCTGGTTTCGCGCTCACGGCTTCGGATGCAGTCTGTACCACATAGGCCTTATACCATATGGTCTCGCCCATGAAATACCCTGTGTTGTCAAAGTGCAGATAGACCTTCTCCTGAGGGAACAACTGACTGAAACGGGCTACATGAGCTATTGTGTTGATGACGCTCCTCTCTCCCTGCGACGCACGTTCCTGAGAATACGTTGACGTGAGCGGAAGAATCAGGGAGAGAACGAAGAGAAATATAATCTTTTTCATACCTACGACTCCGATTTTAATGCAAAAATAAAAAAAAGTTCTGAGACGGAAGTGGTGTGTGGCGTATTTTTTATAACTTTGCAGTAAGTATGGAGAAAGTAGCAATGATAACCGCCCCCATCAAGGCAGAACTTGAGGAATGCAAGGCGTTGTACGAAACGGTTTACCGTGGAGACAACAACGTACTTGGTGAGATTCTCAAGTATGTCCACATGAGCGAGGGCAAGATGATGCGCCCCATCCTCACGCTGCTTTGCGCGCGGTTGCTCGGCGATGTCGGTGAGACCGCGAAATACACAGCGGTAGCCTACGAGTTTTTCCATAACGCCAGTCTCGTACACGATGATGTGGTTGATGACAGTGACGAAAGGCGCGGCAACCCTTCCGTGAACAATCTTTTCAACAACAAGAAGGCGGTGTTGGTGGGCGACTATCTTCTGGCTCAGGGTCTGAAGTGCATCGCTCTCGCCGGTATCCCAAGATTGGTGGTTATCATGTCGGAAGCGGCTATGATGCTTGCGGACGGTGAACTGATGCAACTCTCGATTACGGATTCCTGTAAGACGGAAGAACAGTACCTCGACATCATCCGTCGCAAGACGGCGGCCTTGTTCATGGCTTGCGCCGAGTCAGGAGCCCTCTCCGTAGGTGCGTCGGAAAAGGACACCGAAAGCATGAGGCTGCTTGGTGAGGCCATCGGCATGTGCTTCCAGATAAAGGATGACATGTTGGATGATGAGATTGACTCCACGACTGCCATAAGATTGTTGTCCGAATATCAGGAATCGGCAAGGACCATCCTCAGTCAGTATCCTGACTCCGACATCAGGAACTCCCTCTTAGCCTACATTGACTATGTGGCAGAGAGAGAGTACTGAGTCGCGCCCCCCTGCATTCAGTCATATCTCACATCACCAGAAATGTGATTGACGGAACACTCGATGTGTCATGTCAGCAGTTTCTGAAGTGTCTCGTCATCAAGGTTCTCTGAATACATGGCGGCAAATTCCTTAGGTGTCATGCCGAAGTACTCATGGAAAGAACTGGAGAAGTAACTGTGTGACGAGAACCCCACTTTATAGGCCACCTCACTGATGTTCACCTTGTTGTTGGCAAGAAGGTAGGCGGCGTGTTTCATGCGGAACGTCTTTATGTAGCTGTTCGGGCTCGTGGAGAATTTCTCTTTCATCTTGCGGTTGAGGTGCACGCGGCTCAGTCCCACTTCCCGTGCCAGTTCCTCCACACCGAACTCGCTGTCGTCGAGATGTTCCGTGATTGCTTTCTTGATTCTCATGAAGAGTTTCTCGTCGGAAGAGTCCATAGTCGCGACTTGCTCAAGGTTGTATCCTATGTTGGCTCTCGTTATGCGTCCAAGCATGTTCTGCCTCGTCTTTATCACCTGTACGATCGCACTCTTCAGTATGAGCATGTTGAACGGTTTGCCGATGAAATGGTCCACCTGCAGTTCGAAACTCCTCATCTGCGCCTCTTCGCTGGCTTCGCCGGTCAGCATTATTATCGGGATCGTATCAGTCTCAGGATTGCTCTTGATGCGCTGGCACAACCCTATCCCATCACCGTCAGGCATACGGATGTCAGTCACAACCACGTCGGGACGGTATTTCAGCACACATTCCCATGCCTTGTTGCCGCTGAAAGCCATCAGCACGTTGAAATCCTTCTTCAGCTGCTCGCTGACGTAGTCACATAGTTCAACATCATCATCCACCACCAGTATCGTCTTTTTCGCCCCATCGGTAGCGAGCAGCGAGGAACCAGCAGCGAGCAGGGCATTGGAGATTGGCACCGATACGATGAACTCCACTCCGTCAGGCTCGACATTCGCACATCTGACGGTGCCATGATGCAGATGCACGAGTTCATAGACCAGGTTCAGGCCGATGCCGCTTCCAGTCCTCGTGTCTCGTTCCCGCGACTTGCTGTCCGTACCCTGATAGAATCGTTCGAAAAGATGAGGCAGGTCTTCTTCGGGAATGTGTTCGCCACTGTTGAATATCCTCAGTTCGAGTGAACCGTTGCCGGTGGCTTCGTTGCCGTTGACCCTCACCTTGATAGTACCCCCTTCAGGCGTGAACTTGAAAGCATTGCTCAGGATGTTCGTCACCACCTTCTCGAAGTTCCCGGGGTCGATGTATGCGGTGATGGAGTCGCAGTCGTATTCCACGATGAACGAAATCTGCCTGACCGTCGCCATCGTAGTGAAACTGGCGCATATCCCATCGATGTAAGGCACGACATCCACCTCCTCCATGTTCAGCCTGAACTGTCCACTCTCTATCGTCCTGATGTCAGTCACCTGCTTCACGATGTCAAGCAGCCTGTCACAGTTCCTTTTCATCACATGATAGAGGCTGAGCATATCCTCGTTGTCAGTCGATGCCATGAGTTGCTTGAGCGGCGAGACTATCATCGTCACTGGAGAACGCAGTTCGTGGACGATGCTCGTGAACAGCCTCAGCCTCTCTTCCTTCCGCTTCTCGCTTTCACGTGCCTTGAGCAGCAGTCTGTGCTGACGTCTCCTGTACCTTGCCGATCTGGCGAGAAGGAATATGGCGACACCTACTATGATGACGTAAATACACCATGCCCAGAAGGAAGTCAGGAACGGAGGATTGACCCTCACTGTTATCGTCTTCTCCACATAGTCATCAGTATTCGACTCGTAGAATGCCCTGACCCTGAACTTGTATCTTCCCACAGGCAGACTGGAATAGTAAGCCTGGGGACTGTTGCCGTGACACACCTGCCACTGATGGTCAAAGCCCTCCATCATATACTCATACCTGATGCTCTGAGGGTCGCTGAAGTTGGGTACGCAGAAGCGGATGAAGAAATTGTTGAAGTCATGATTCAGTTCCATTCCCTCATCCTCGAATATCTTTCTGTTGTCGCCATCGACGTTCATCCTCATGAAGACGAGTTCACGGTTGATTCTTGAGCTCTTCATGACCTTGGAAGGTGTGAAACCGATGATGCCGTTGTCGCCACCGAACAGGATGTCGTCTTCATCTACGCACAGCATGCTTGCCTTGTGGAACTCGCCGATGGAGAATCCCCCTAACGAGTTGTGTCTCGTGCTTTTGAGGCCTTCCTTCTCTAAACATATGATTGACCTTGCGGTGGTGAGCCAGTAGCTGTTCCCAGTCTGCCCGACAGCCATTACCTGCTCACCACAGAACATGTATTCCAGTTTCTTCGATTTCCTGTCATAGATGACCAGTCCGTTATTTGTCGCCACGAGTAGAGTGCCGCCGACGTCTGTCACCATGTTGATCATGGAACACCTCGCCCCTTTGTATGTCAATTCGCCACCCTTGCCCTTGTCTGTGTAGTAATAGAAGAGTCCCTGCGCCGTACCTATCCATAGGCACCCGTCATCGCTCAGACACATCGTGAACACCCAGTGCCCGATGTTTTCATCACCTAAGCTGCTGAGGTTTTTCCCCGTCAGGTCGGCAGCGAAGACCCCCTTGCCGTTAGTACCGATGTACAGGATGTCTCTTCGTTTGTCGTAAGCCAGAGCCATCACCGGCTCCGAACTCAGGGAACTGAGCCAGTCGGGGCAGTGAAAGGTCATCCCGTCCTCACACACTTGTACCCCCTTGCCGAAAGTGCCTACCCATACAGCCTGTCTCCTATCTACGAGAACACTCTGCACCAATAGTGACGACAGCCCGTCGTTGACTGGTGTCAACCTTGTCAGGTTTCGTGTCTCTGCCTTGAACACGCCGCAACCGTCGGTGGCTATCCAGCAGTTGCCCTGATTGTCCATGTCCATTGAGGTGACGCACGATGCGTTGATTCCATCGTTGCGCGGGGTAATGGCGAAGTAGCGGAATCTGTCTGACTTTCTCGGAATGACAAGCATGCCTTTCTGCAACAGACCGATAAGCAGGTTCCCGTCAGCATCCTTGTGAATATGTTTCACCTTGGCATAGTCCAGATTCAGCGATTGGTGCTCAAGTTCGTATCTGCCTACTGAGAACCCACCGTCATCTGCCTGCTCCAGCACCCAAAGTCCACGGCTGTCAGTTCCGACGAACACCCGACCGTCATCCATCGGCTGCATCGCCACGACCGGAGCACCGATGGCATTCATGCACTCTACGACGTAAATACGTCCTGTCAGTCCCGCTTCGTCATCCTGCTCATAGCATAGGACTCCCTCGTTGGTGCCGAACAGCACCCGGCCGTCCCTGAGCTCACATATCGCATTCACAGCACACCGGCTCAGCATCTGCCTCGCCGCGTCACTGACAGAGAACCTCAGTTCCGTACACGTCTCGGTGTCGAAGTGATGCAATTCTTTGGATATGCTGTTCGCCCAGATGCGGCCTCTACTGTCCCTGAAAGCCATAGAATAGAAAGAGTCTGTGAAGACAGCCCTTACACGGGCGGTCTCCTTATCATCCACTTCCAGAGTCTTCTTGTCTATGACATGCACATAATATCCAGCCGTCAATACCAACATCTTGTCCTTTTTCCAGTTCTCGATGACGGCAGCGATTGGGTATCCGTTCTCTGGGTCCTCATTGTCATCCAGATGGATCATCTCATAACATCTCTGCTTGCGGTTATAGATGTAAAGACCGTTGCTCGTAATAATCATCATGCGGTCTTTTTCCAGTTCCCTTATGCCATAGACCACACTGCATATATCCCTGTCAGAATCCTTCTTCTTGAGCGGGATGCTGAATATGTTATAGCCGTCGAACACCTGGATGCTCGATGCCCCCGAAATCCACACCATGCCTTGACAATCCTCCGAGATGTCGCGTATATCACTCGTAGCAAGTCCGTCCTGAATAGTGTAGAGTCTCTGCATCTGGGCATCAGCATCATGAGCCGCCAACATCATGCAAGTCAGGGCCAACACCTTCAACCATCGTTCGCAGAAAAAATGTAAATACTCCATTCTCGTGTTGTTACAAGGTACAAAGGTACTTCTTTTTTGTCACAAAACGAATATTTGATATGTTTTTTTTTGCGGTTTCAGAAAAAAGTCGTACCTTTGCAACCGCTTTTGGCGAGATAGCTCAGTTGGTTAGAGCGTCGGATTCATAATCCGGAGGTCGAGGGTTCGGGTCCCTCTCTCGCTACGGTAAAAATCAAACAGTTGCAAATCATTGCAACTGTTTTTTTTTCCTTTCCCATTGAATCAGCACCAGTCGCACGCGCATCATCCCTCCACTCCCAACAGATGACAAACTGAACGCATCAGCAGAATGGGTGGTGAAGCCGTAGGAGGGCGAGTGATTGGAATGATTCGGTCGGGAGACGGGAGTGCGGACAATAACTCTGGCAGTTATTTTTGCTATCACGAAACTTTTTCATAACTTTGCATCCGATGAACAACAAATAAAGGAGTTATGCCGTCACCAGTTGCTCTATTTGTATATAACAGGTTGGATAACACAGTCAAGACGCTTGACTATCTATCAAGGAACACCCTGGCTCGGGAAACCGACGTGTTCGTGTTCTCCGACGGTGGAAAGAATGAGTCGTCATGGAAGTCGGTGAATGAGGTACGCGGCTTCTTGCGTAGTTTCCAAGCATCGGAATCAAACAGTTTCCGCAGCCTCACAGTCATCGAGCGGCCTGAGAACATATATCTCGAACGTAACATCATCAGCGGTATCGGCTATGTACTTGAGCACTTCGACACAGTGATAGTGCTTGAAGACGACATCTGCACTTCACCTTATTACCTCGAATACATGAACGCGGCCTTCGTGCTTTACAAGGATGACAGTCGTGTGATGCATGTGTCAGGGTTCACCAACTTGGATCTGTCAGGACAACCGGTTGGTGGTCTCAAAGGTGATTTCTATTTTACACCCCACATGTCCGGCTGGGGATGGGGTACATGGAGAGATCGCTGGCAGGGACATTTCGTCCATTACCAGACTGAGGAAGAGGCTTTGGACGGACTGACGGAACAAGACATTGACAATATGCAGTACGGAGGTGTGTTCCCTTGTCTGAAGTCATTGAAGAAGAGTCCGATTCCCTGGGATATCTGCTGGGAGATTGCCATCTACAAGGCTCATGGACTCTGTCTGAGCCCGGCTCATACTCTGGTACGTAACATCGGTCTGAGAAACGGCACCCATTTCCGTTCATTCTCCATGCTTATGAACTATGAGTTCGACAGGCCACCGCTGCAGCGACCTGTCACCATCACCCACAAGGAGCCATGTGTCAACCCACTGATCGAGGAACGTTTCCGTGAGGCAATCAAGGACTGGGGAGTCAGATATACGATGCTTGGCAAAATCGTCAGATGGTGCAAGCGGCTTGTTGCCTTCCGGTAGCACAGCCTCTGCCGAGCGTAATCAGAAAAACGGGGATGCGCGATTCCGAATCGCACACCCCCGTTTCTTGTAATAGCGTACAGGGAATTACTTCCTCAGGTACTTCCTTCCGTTTCTGATTACTATGCCACGGTAAGAGTCGGTTACACTCTGTCCTGCAAGGTTGAACGATGCAGATGGTGCTGCAACTGCTTTTCCGTTCACAGTCACCTCCTCGATGCCAGTCACAGGACTCCAGTTGTCATTGTTGCCCGGATTGAGTAGGGTCAGTTGCCAGTTGTCAGCACTTACCCATGTTCCCGTGAATGGCACGCAGTCCTTACCTTCAACGTCCTTGTATCCGGCTGTGAAGGTAGAGTCGCTCGTCACACCGATTATTGCCTTGTGGTTTGTAACCTCGAACTCGATTGTGCGATACTGCCATCCGAAGCCCTTACCAGTGTTGGCGCCGGCGATGTTCATATGGAGCAGAACTTCTTCTGTCACTGCCTCTGGGTATTCTTCCTTGAAGTCAAGGATGCGGTTGTAGAGGTCATAGCCAGTCTCAGGGTCAATCAGATACTCAATGTCGCAGTTTGTCTTCAGGTATTCTGCCGCACTTGTCCAGATTGAACCGTATGAATCAGTTACGATAGCAACAGAGTCAGTTCCCTCAGCAGTGACAGCAGTGGCATCGACGTACTTGGTGTAGTTGAGCTGTTCGCGAGTCAACTGATTGAACAAAGCGCCTTCATCCTCAGCGTTAGGTTTTGCGAATACATAGAATCCTTCGTCGCTTGATGTACGTGCCATGACATCGAGTCTGTATGTTCCGTTCGGGATGTTGTCGAGAGTCTGCGAAGCAGTGTAGAGAAGAGCACCGGCCGTGCCGTTCCATGCGTCGAGGTAGTAGCCGCCTTGGCCGTCATACTGCTGACCAGTGTTGGTATATAAGCTGTTTCCTGAATTTGTCATGCTGATGTCCCAGCCCTTAGGAATGACATTAGTTGCTGTGTTCTCGATGGTCGGGTTCTGGATGAGGAATGTGATGTCACCTGCTACGATGCCTCTTTCCGCAAGGATGACTTCTGCCTCGCATACTGAGAGAGCCTTGTTGAGATGCGCTATCTGCTCGTTTATCTCGTCAGCAGTAGGGAAGTCTGTGATGGCCGTGAGGTCACGAACCACGCATGCGATGTTTGCGTTCATGCACTCCTGAGCCTTGGCGTTGTCATAGGCCATTGACTCACAGTTCTTGAGAAGAGGAAGCAGATTGTCTCTGTACATACGGAGGATGGCTGTTTTCGCGCCTGATGCCTTGTATGATGCAGTGTCACTCGCGAGGAACGCAGCCTCGATATCAACGATTTTCTGAGCCACCTGCTTGCAGTTCTCAGGATATGAGTTAGCGATAGAGTCCTTCAGGTTAGCGTATGAACCAGCAAGAACACCGTCGTATTCTGTCTGTGAAGCCTGAGCAGTGGCGTATGCCGCATTGATGTTCACAAGTGCCGCGTTGATTTCCTCTGGTGTGCTTGCGCCCTTGTTTGCCTCTATTGCAGCCTTGAACTCAGCCTTGTCGGCAGCGAATCCCATGTTGTCAGCATAAGCCTCACAATTTGCCACCTTATTATTATATATAGTCACCAACGCTTCGTCATCAAGCGGTCCGTAGTATTTCAGTACGAAATGGGTCACGCAGAACCATCCGGCGCGGTAGTCGGTGTATTCTCCGCCTGTAGGGAGTTCGTTGCTGCCGTGGCCTAAGGCTCCGATTGTCAGTTTGCCGTCGCTCACTACCACCTTTTCCGTAGTCAGGAAATCCCAGCCACTGTCATAGCCGCTCGATGCGCTGTTCCATGTGTCGCTGGTGAGCACAGGGGATGTCTGTGAGTCAGCACTGCTCGTCGCATAGATGTGCTGGTCTGTGATACATCCGGTCTGGGTGATCATCAGCGCGGAGACTGTGTAGTAGCCGTTAGGTATGTCAGACAGTTCCTGAGCGATGCGTACCTCGTCGAATCCCTGAGTGTTTCTCCATGCGTTCCAGCAAGCGCGTCCCTGAACGAAGTTGGTACGCTGGTCGCCGCCGGCTGAGCCGATGTACCATCCGTTGCTTGCTGCCTCGGCAGGAGAAGAGCCTTGTGCGTATGTGTCGCCGAAAGGATATGTAGGAATCATCTCCTCGTCATATGTAGGCTCGGCCTCCGTCCTGAGGAACTCAGGGCTCTGGATGAGGAATGTGTAGTCGGCAGGGTTATCCTGACTTGCCTCCTGGGAGAACCTATAGTCATTCATGGCCTTCTTGATGGCCGCGATTTGTGTCACGATGAAATCAGAAGCAAGAACGGCGTCGTTGTCAGGATAATAGCCATTGTCTCTGTATTCGGTGAATCCTTCAAACGCGCTGTTGAATTCATAAAAACCAGGATAAGGGTTCTCCATGGCCTTCACCAGAAGCATCTCGGCCTCTGACATAAGGCCATCGAATACGGATGTATTGGCTACAGCGCCTTTGAGAACGGCAATCTTATCGTTCATAGCCTTGATGGCGTCTTGTATCTCAAGCAGGGTGTTGTCTTCCGTCATGTCTTCGATGCCACTCTCAGTCAGCCAGTCAGAGGCTTCCTGCTGGAAAGCATAGTATTCGGCGAGGTCGTCTCCCATGAACGTATTGAACTCGTCGATAGTGCCCTGAAGGGAGATGAACGCGATAGTCTCCGGTTTCGTGGTCTCTGGATCGTACAGCTTGTGGAGATGGAAGTCATCGAAACAAGCCTGGATCTTGTTCTCCTTCAGCCAACGGGCGTTGTACTGGAGGTAGGTGTATTCATCTGACTCAAACACCATACCTGTCTGTGCCCATTCGCCCACTCCGTCACCGTCAGCGTCGATGAAGTTACCGTAGCCGAGTATCTCACCGCTGTCCTCACCGTTCTTACCGATGAGCTGCTTCGCACCTTCGCTCAGCTTCTCGTTCTGTCCACCGGCAGTCGATTCTGCGTTAGTGAGCGTGACGACAGGGATGTACTGGTTGTTGGCGGAGTTGTGGGAGAGCCAGAACGAGAAATAGTAGTGTTCTCCCGGTTCCACAGTCCAGCGCTGGCCTATTGACCCGTCACCTGCTGAACCAGTGTGTTTGTTGGCCTGGATGTAAGCACCGCCATCGTGACCACCCTCAGGATGCCAAAGGAATGTACTCGTGGTCATCTGCTGATAAGTGGCATTGTTCCATCCAACGATGTTGCCACCGTTTTTCGCAGGATCAATTTCAAACGACGGGTTAGTGATGAGGTTTGGACCTACAAGCCATATCTCACCATTGATGGTAATGGAGTCGCCGACCTGAAAGTCGCCTTCGACTAACTCGTTCTGTGAGTAGGCAGCAATCGAGATTGCCACCATCACGAAGAAAGTAAACAGTTTTCTCATAAAAGCTTTTAGTTACTTAGTTAGATATTTAGTTAATAAATAAAAAAATCGACATCACCACCGATTCCAGCCTATACCGCAAGGAAACACTAAAGAAACCAGTAAGTCGGAGCAAAGGTAATAATAAAAATCAAGAAAGCCAAACAATTCCGTATTATTTTTATCCAAAATCGTACAATAGCGTTGTGATTATCATGTGTTTTTGAGCCTGAAGTATTATCGCTTTCGGGCTCAATGGGGAATCCATCGTCACCGGGAAACGATACGGACGACCAAAGACAGGCTGACCAGGTCCGAGCGGACGACATGGCCGGACACAACGGACGGCATCCGCGCCGCGAGCGCATGACTTTATCAACGAGAGCGCATGACTTTATCAACGAGAGCGCAAGAGACATCCCACTTGTTAGTAACAGGTGGTATATAGTTGTTAGTAACAGGTGGTATATAGTTGTTAG
>JAKSJE010000012.1 GCA_024398405.1 Bacteroidaceae bacterium | reverse complement strand
TTTGGCTTTGTTCCGGCATCTTACTGTTTGTCAGTCAGTCATTATGCCCGCATAACTCACATGCGTGAGTGCATGTCCTTGTTTAGGGCTGAGGGCTCTCCTTCCGCACAGCAACCTGCTCGGAACAAACCTCAAAATCGCAAGAAATGAATTTATAGAACCCACCTTAACAAAAAAGTGCGCCCCTTTATAGGAGCGCACTCATGTGCTGCGTGTATAGCATGTTATGCTTCGTTGTTCATCTGCTGCTTGAGGGCTGCAAGTGCGTCGAGGTCGCCGAGGGTGGTGCCTGCTGCCTTGTTCTGGATGGCTGGAGTCTCTTCTTTCTTCTTGGCTGCCTTCTTCGGAGCGTTCTTCTTGGCTTCGGCGCGGAGTGCGTCTTCGAAGATGCGGCTGTGTGAGAGGATAATCCTCTTGGCATCCTTGTTGAACTCGATTACCTTGAATTCGAGGGTCTCACCGAGTTGTGCCTGTGCGCCGTCTTCCTTCACGAGGTGCTTCGGAGTGGCGAAACCTTCCACGCCGTCTTCAAGCTGAACGACTGCGCCCTTGTCAAGTACTTCGATAATCTTGCCTTCGTGGATGCTGTCCTGAGAATATTTCTCTTCGAACTTGTCCCAAGGGTTCTCTTCGAGCTGCTTGTGACCGAGGCTGAGACGACGGTTCTCCTTGTCGATGTCAAGTACTACCACGTCGATTGGCTCGCCGACCTTGCACGACTCAGATGGGTGCTTGACCTTCTTGGTCCATGAGAGGTCGCTGATGTGAATGAGTCCGTCAACACCTTCTTCGATCTCAACGAATACGCCGAAGCTTGTGAAGTTGCGAACCTTTGCGGTGTGCTTGCTGCCTACAGGGTATTTCTCTCCGATGCCAGCCCATGGGTCTTCCTTAAGCTGCTTGATACCGAGAGACATCTTCCTTTCGTCGCGGTCGAGAGTGAGGACCACTGCATCCACCTCGTCGCCTACCTTCATGAAGTCCTGTGCGCTGTGGAGGTGTGCGCTCCAGCTCATTTCTGATACGTGGATGAGACCTTCAACACCTGGGGCAATCTCGATGAACGCACCGTAGTCTGCCATGACGACTACCTTACCATGAACCTTGTCACCGACCTTGATGTCTTCGCTGAGGGCATCCCATGGATGTGGGGTGAGCTGCTTCAGACCGAGGGCGATGCGCTTCTTCTCTTCGTCGAAGTCGATGATGACTACATTGAGCTTCTGGTCGAGTTCCACGATTTCCTTCGGGTCGTTCACGCGACCCCATGAAAGGTCTGTGATATGGATGAGACCGTCAACGCCTCCGAGGTCGATGAATACTCCGTAGGTGGTGATGTTCTTGACAACGCCTTCAAGTACCTGACCCTTTTCGAGACGGCTGATGATTTCCCTCTTCTGTGCTTCCATCTCTGCTTCGATGAGGGCTTTGTGCGATACAACGACGTTTTTGTATTCTTGATTGATCTTGACGATCTTGAATTCCATTGTCTTGTTTACGAATGTGTCGTAGTCACGGATTGGCTTGACATCGATCTGGCTGCCAGGGAGGAATGCCTCTGTGCCGAATACGTCAACGATCATACCGCCCTTCGTCCTGCACTTAACGAAGCCCTGGACGATTTCGTTGTTGTCCATTGCCTGATTGATGCGATCCCATGACTTCTCCTGACGCGCGCGCTTGTGCGACAGGATGAGCTGTCCTTTCTTGTCTTCTTGGTTCTCGACATAGACTTCTACGTTGTCACCAATCTTGAGGTCTGGGTTGTAGCGGAATTCGGCTCTCGGTATCACACCGTCGGACTTGCTGCCGATGTTTACCACCACTTCCCTGTCGTTGAGGGCTGAAATGGTACCCATTACGACTTCGTTGGCTGTAACGTTGTTGAGAGTCTGCTCGTAAGCCTTGGTCTCTTCAGCAATGTTTGCCGCGCTCTTACCGTTGTTCTCGAATGATTCCCAGTCGAAGCCTTCCAACGGTTGGATGTTCTTTAAATTGTCTGCCATAGTTTTTGAAATGTTTTTAATTAATACAGTTAGACATTATGTTGATGAATAACGACTCCGCACACCTATGTGCGCAAAGCAACCGCAAAGGTACGAAAAGTTTCTGACTCAGCAAAATTTATTTGATGTTGACTATGTTACGATTTGCGCCTGCCGATATTTATGTCGTGAATGACTGGAGCGCCTCTGTGCCCGTCACACGGCCGTCGTCTTATTTGCCGATGCCTACATCCTGTCATCGTTGTGCTCATGTGGCTCTTTTCCTCTCTTCGATGAAGTGTTGGCTCACTCTGGTATCGTGACTCCGTTACACCTTATTATTATATACGCGCGCGCGTACTTCATGAGTTGTAATGGGGGGCTATACATTCCCGCGAATGAGAGATTGGCATGAGCTATGTGTGAACACCACTAAAACAAAAAAGACCTCCCGTGATTTGTCCGGGAGGTCTCTCTTGATGCTAATCGAGTTATCAGAACATAACCTTCTGACCGCCTACGATGTAGATTTGTCCGCGCTTAACTGATGATACCTTTCGACCCATGAGGTCATAGATGATGCCAGATGCGCCGACAGTTGCGTTCACACCGTCAATTGCGGTTGCGCCATCGCCTTCAGCTGCCACTACGTTCACTTTCACGAGGAACAAGTATGCCTTGTCGTTGCCAGTGTAAACGGTGTAGATGTTGATTGCAGGAGTGGTGACGTCAAGCTCAACTACTGGTGTCACATAGAACTGGCCGTTGTAGAGCTGAGTCTGAACTGCGGCTTCCTTCTTCTCGCATACCTTACCGTTGATGTCACGGTAGCCGGTCTCTGTGATGTACTTAGCGGCAACGTTCTGCTTGTAGCCTGCCAAGCCGTCGATAGTCAGTTGCTTAGCCTCGTCGATGTTAGGAACACCGAGTGCGCTGACGATCTCGTCCTCTGGGAAGGCTACGCTCACGCGACCCTTTGAGCCCTTGACACCTGCGGTAATCTGAACTTGGGTACTTGTGTTGCCGGCGAAGGTCCTGTTGTAGTTGATGTTGTTCACAGCTTCGTCGTATGCCATTTGCGCCTCTGCCATTGCGGCCTCTACGAGGACTGCGTATTCTTCAGAGAGTACTGGTTCGGCAAGCAGAGCGTTGAGTGCTGCGAACTTGGCGATGACGCGGTCTTTGAATGTGGCAGGGATGTCATATTCAGCCGGAATCACGCGGTTCTGGTCGAAGAGGTGGAAGTCACCGAAGTGGAAGTATCCACGGTTTTCCGCATTCCATGTGGTTGTGTTGGTCACGCGGAAGCAGAGTGCCTCGTATCCTGTCTCGCCGAGGTCGAAGCTTGCTGTTGCAGGCTGGCCGCTTACGAATGGGATGTCGATGATTGCGAGAGGCTCTTCGCCTGACTCGATGGTGAACTCAGCAGCCTGGGTGTTAGGGTTCTCTGGAACTTTGACCGTACCACCGTAAACCTCCATCTGGGTGACGTGGTCGTTGGCTGCGCCTGAACGGCGGAGTGCATAGAGGTCGTACTTGGTTACGCCTGCGTCAAGACCGCTTACATAGAGTTCGTGGCCTGCGCCATTCGGGAATGTGCCCGACCAGTCAGAGTGGAAGAATGTTGTCGCGTTGTTGTCGAGGAGGTTGTTCAGGTTGCCTTCACTTGGACAAGGTCGGTTAGATGAGAACTGCTCGGTGCTTGTCGTCCATTCGTAAGGATAAGCGGTGAATGCGTCAATCAGTTTGTCTGCATCCTTGCTCAGTTCCTTAGCGGAACCTACCTGTTCAGCAACCTTCTCTACGAAGTCCATGATGTCAGTGGTCTCATGGATGTACCAAGCTGAACTACTGTTCAGTCCGGCGTTCCATACCATCACACGTCCGTTCTTGCCGGCTCCGTTGCTGTGGTCTCCTGCGTGGAATGCCGCGCTGCTGCCGTTTGAGGTGATGTTGAACTGACCCTGACCGAGAGAGGTGATGAGGCAGTAGTTAGGCTCGTCCTGAACCGGAATCGTCTGGTTGGCGGTTGTGTAGCCCTTAGGGTACTTGCCGTCTCCGTAGTTCTGGAATGTCACGTTCTGGCCATCTACTGCTGTAACCGTCCAGTAGAAGCTCTTGTCTGTGTCGTCTTTCTGCTTCCAGAGCAGACCGGTGCCGTCGCTGTACATTGCCTTCTTGTGACCCTGCAGTCTCTCGAAGTCTGGGTTAGCGATGATGAGCTGATATGTCTTGCCTACTTGTGGCATGAGAGGCTGGATGCTGGCGATTGCCGCACTGAGAGCTGCGCTCTGCTCGTTGTAAGCCGCGATGGCCTCTTCCTCAGTCTCATATTCGAACTCATGAACTGCCTTGGCGCTTGCGATGGCTGCCGGGAATGCCTCGACTGCTGCCTGGTTGTAGAAGCCAGGGTCGGTGCCGAAGTTATCGGTAGGGAGGGTGGTTGCCTCGGCCTTGGCTATCAGGTTGCCGAGTGCTACCCATTCTGCAGGTCTGGTTGTGACGTAGTTGACGGTGAGCGTCTTGCCTGTGAGTGTCAACTCGCTCTTGAAGTACTTGATCTCTGCTGCCTGGAAGTCCTCCAAGGATGGTGTGCTCGTAACGGCGAATGCCTTTACTACGGAAGCCGGGGTGAGTGTCTCGCCGTTGAGGGTCACTGAGGCGCTTTCAGGACTACCTTCGCCGAATGCGACCTTGTAGAGTTGCACGCCTACAGCCTCGTCAATGTAGATTTTCGAACCGGCGTCTGTGTAGGAGTTGCCGCTTCCCCAGAAGCCTACGCTCTTCTGAACGTCGTTGACTGTACCGTTCTTGCCGTCGATAGCGAATGTGTATTCCGTATCGTTCATTCCGTGGATATAGAATGTGGCGCCTTCGTCAGTGACGGTCGCTTTCTCTCCGTCGTTGCCGGCGAGGAACAAGTTCTTGTCCATAGGAGTGAGCACCTTGAATGCCACTGGGCTTCCTACGAACGCGAACATGTTCTTCACGTTTGTTGGCTGTGAGTCGGATGCTGTCTCAGGGAAGTTGGTTCCGTCGAAGCCTGCATATCCTGATCTCATCCTCCATGTGTACCACTTGGCGTCGTCGTAGCTTGTGGAGAACTCGAACGGGAAGTCCTCGCCTACAACCACAGGGATTGTGTACTCAGCGCTGGCGTTGATGGTTGCTGGAACGCCAGAGAAGTCGAATGTGCACTTGAACGGAGCTGCTGTCTTAGGAGTAGGACGGTTAGAACCTACTGCTACTGTGAACGTCTCCTCGCCAAATGTGGTTCCGTCGATTGTATAGGTGTACTTCACGTCTGCTGTCTGTGCGATGTAGAAGGCGTTGAACTCAGAGCAGCAAAGGAAACGATCGTTGTTGTTGCTGGTTGTCTCGTCAGCGACAACGAGGATGTAGCGACCCTTTGCAGGTGTTGCGAACGAGGCTGTTTTCTCTGCCGTGCTCAGTTTGTTTTCCCATTCGATGTCGAGGTCGGCGGCACCGAGTGTTTCGGCGCTGAGTGCCTCTGCCTTGTTGTCGGCTGTGATGGCTGAGTAGTCAGTGAAAGGAACTTCGTCAGCGGAGTAAACATATACACGACCGTTTACGATGGCGCCCTTGCCGTCACCGTTCTGGCGTGGGAGGAAGGAAATCTTCGTAATCTCATACTCTTTACCCATATCGACGAGGAAAGACTGTGGGCAGCCATTACCTGTACCGGTTTTCCAGTCAGAGTGGAAGAATGTGCTGGTGTTGCCGTCGATGGCAGCGGTGATACGACCGTCGTTGGCATTTTCAATGGCACTGCCCGGAGCAGCATAAGCGCTGATTGACCAGTTGCTTCTGTCGATTGCTACTTCCTTGCCTTCTGGCTTCTGCAGTGGCTTCACCTGATAGAGCTTGAGGTTCTTGCAGATGAACCAACCGCCTCCGATGAATGAAGGCCAACCAATCTGGAGCTCGAGCTCGCCGTTGTCACCTACATAGCAGTAGCAATCAATGAGGTATTTTCCGTCTGCGAATGCAGCGGATGCATCTGGCATTGAATTAGGGTTGGCGTCGCTTACACGGTCGGAAGCCCAGTCCTTGATGCGAGAGTAGATGCCGTTTGCCTTGAGGTATGCCGTGCTGTAGATGTAGCCAGTGGCTGCGCGGGTTACGCAGTCAGCGCATGAACCGTTGCGGTAGAATGCCTGGATGGTCACCCAGTACAGACCTTTCTCCAGACCTGTCACCTTCTGGGTGAGCGAACCTGATCTCTCGTAGCTTTCTGTGCCATTTTCGTTGGTCACGAGATGCTCGCCTCTGCTGGTTTCGAACGCTTTTGTCCAACCATCCACAGAACCGGCGAGTGCAGCACTCTTGACCTTGTCGGTCATGTCAACCAACTCGGTATTCTCGAGGTTTGTTATACCTGCGTCAGACATCGCCTTCTGCTTCGCTGCATTGTAGCGGTCGCTGATTCTCTTTTCGTACTGCTCCTTTGAGTACAACTTCCATACCGAACCCTGTGGGTCGAAGCTGAGCTGTACTTTCTCACCATTGACCTTGAGCTGACCGAGGGTGGCGTCACCGATGACGTACCCACCACCTGAAGGAGTGAACGTCCAGCTGACTGGACTGCCGTTGTCGTAGAAAAGGTTGGCACCCAGACCTGTGTTGGTCCAGTCCGCACCTATAATCTTGGAGACATTGTCTGTGAAGGCAAGGTTCACCGGATAGCCGTAAACGTCGCCAACAGCAGCTGTTCCCCAGTTAGCCGCACGAGAGTAGAAAAGGTCGCTCTCCTCATTGTAGAGGTAATAAGTGCCGTCTTCTGCGTTCTGTGCAAACACGTTTGCTGCCAACATCGTCAGCACCAAACCAAGGAAGAATTTGATTTTCCTCATAAGAAACGTTTTTAAAAATTAATAAATAAACAACTTTAAGTAATGATAATGTGTGAATATACATTCCAATGTGCGAATTTACGAAAAAAATAATTATCTCGCAAGCGAAACAAGCATAAATTTCTCGTACGAAAGGAAAAAGTCAGGAGCACATGGGCTTTCGGTGGGTTTCGCTCTGTCTTTTAGCCATTTTAGCACGGCTGTTCTCATCTGGTCGCATACCCTCATCTGTGATAAGGTGGGCTACGTCTTAGCGACCGCACAGCCAGACCCGGGAGAACCATGATGTGGTGTGGTTGTGCGAAGAATAATTTGCTCATTTGGAGTAATTGCACTATCTTCGCGGTGTATTCATCCGCAAAAATGATTATTTGACATGGAAGGACTTAGGTGTTTGGGTATGGCAATGGCCTCATGTGCTATGACCGGTAATGTGGTCGCTTCGTCGGACAGGGTATGCAGGACTGACGGCGGACGTCCTAACGTGATTCTAATCCTCGCCGATGACCTTGGCTACGGCGACTTGTCGTGCTACGGTGCGAGGAACGTGGTGACACCTTGCATCGACTCACTGGCCCGGCGCGGCGTCAGATTCACCAACTGCCATGCCGTGGCTGCCACCAGCACTCCTTCGCGCTATTCCATCCTGACTGGTGAATATGCATGGCGACGGCCCGACACCGACGTGGCTGCAGGCAACGCCGGGATGATCATACGTCCGGAACAGTTCACCATGGCCGACTTGTTCCGTAGCAGGGGCTACTCCACGTGTGCCATAGGAAAGTGGCATTTAGGACTCGGCGATAAGTCCGGCGAGCAGGACTGGAACGCGCCTCTGCCTTCGGCTCTGGGTGACATAGGCTTCGACTACTACTATATCATGGCTGCCACCGCCGACCGCGTGCCGTGTGTGTTCATAGAGAACGGCATGGTGGCTGACTACGACGAGACGGCGCCCATCGAGGTCAGTTACAGGCGGAACTTCGATGGCGAGCCGACGGGGAAGGACAACCCTGAACTGCTGTATAACATGCGTCCGAGCCATGGACACGATATGTCGATAGTGAACGGCATAAGCAGGATAGGGTATATGAAAGGCGGCGGTAAGGCTCTGTGGAAGGACGAGAACATTGCCGACTCCATCGTCTCACATGCCGTCGGCTTCATCAGGGAGAACAAGGACAATCCGTTCTTCATGTATTTCTGCACCAACGACGTGCATGTGCCGCGCTTCCCTCATCAGCGGTTCCGTGGCATGAGCAGCATGGGTGTGCGCGGCGATGCGATAGCGGAATTCGACTGGACGGTGTCGCAGTTGCTACAGGAACTCGACCGGCAGGGCATTGCCGACAACACCATCATCATCATTACGAGCGACAACGGGCCGGTGGTCGATGACGGCTATGACGACCGTGCTGAGGAACTGTTGGGCGGTCATAGTCCGGCAGGACCGTTCAGAGGCAACAAGTACAGCAGTTTCGAGGGCGGCACGGCAGTGCCGATGATAGTATATGACCCGCGACGTATGGCTGACGGCAAGGGAATGGTGTCGGAGGCTCTGTTCTCGCATGTTGACTTCATCGCCTCGATGAACGAGTTGGTGGGAGGACGCATGCCGAAAGGAGCGGCGCCCGACAGTCGCAAAGCCCTGCCAGCCCTGCTGGGCGAGGACAGTGAGGGCGTGGAGTATGTGCTTGAGCAGTCGAACACCCACGTGCTGTCCGTCAGGACGCTGAGATGGAAATACATCGAGCCGAGCGACGGTCCTGCTATGATTCAGTGGGGACCGAAGGTCGAGACTGGCAACTCGCCCGCTCCACAGCTCTACGACATGACCAAGAGCCTCTATGAGAAGGACAACGTGGCGGCTGAGCACCCTGATGTAGTGGAGCGTCTGTCTCGCCTGACGGCGAGGTGAGGCCGGAGAGGGTTTGCCGGGTTTTCCGGGTTTTCCGGCGATTCCGGCGATTCCGGCGATTCCGGGTTTTCCGGGTTTGCCGGAATAGCCGGAACATCCGGTGATGCTTAGTTATCAGTGACAGGGCTGGCTCAGGACTTTCGCACCGTCGTGGATGTATATGCCGTTGGCTTGCGTGGTGACGGGGCGGCCGGAGACATCATAAGTCTTGGTGGCAGGGGTGGTGTGACCTGTGGGGGCTGAGGTGACGGATGTGGGGTCGGGGGATATGATATAGACCTTGGTCTGGTATGGTCGTATGCTGCCGGTGGAGAGGGTGTCGGTGATGCCCGATGTGCTGCCTGTCCATGCATCCGTGACGAGATAGCCAGTGGATGGACAGAGGTAAATGTCGGTGAGGGCGATGGATACGGTGGTCTGGGTGGCAGACGAACGGTTGGTCACCGCCACCGCCATACGTCCTCCCGAGAGATCCTTCACATAGACATCGTAGCCGGTCCGTGAGAAGTCGGTGCTACCGGTGCTGAGTCCTTCCATGTACTCTGCTTGCTGACCCATAGGGTCTTGGTTGATGCCGATGAGATAGCGGTTTGAGAGCGTGGCGATGTCTGATTCCGTTATGAGTGGTCTTGGCAGAGTGCCGGCGCTTCCGTTGGCTTCTGCCTTTGGACTGGTGCGGAAGTCGCAAGTGAGTGACAAAGGACTCGACAGCATACACCAGAGAGCCATCTGTGTGCGTGCCTGTTCGTCGGTGAGACCGGTGATGACTCCGCCGTTGCTCATGTGCTCGGGTATGTTGTTGCTTGGCCCGCCGAGTCCGTGCAGTCCGATGGTCATCATGTCGAGGTCGTTGAAACGGTTGACACCTGCCCACATCCATAGGTCGCGGACCTCATCGACTCCGCCCAAGACCCCGGGACGGCTGTGGTTGCCAATCCAGCACTCACGTGCGTCGTTGGTGGCTCGCCAACTGCTTCCGCCAGCCTCCGGACCCCATGTCCATGGTTGGTTGCTGCCCCACTCGCAGATGTTGAAGACGAACGGACTGTTCCCGGCAGTCCGACGCTGGCTGTTGAGGTCGGCTATGACCGCACCCATCGCCGCATAGCTTGGATAGGCGGAACTCTGACTGTTGCAGAAATCGTATTTGAGCATGTCCACACCCCAACTGTCGAAGAGTTGGATGTGTTGTCTCTCGTAGCCGTAAGAGCCTGGCTGGTAGTTCTCGCAGGTCATGCTCCCTGCATCTGAGTAGATGCCTATTCTGATTTCCGGGTTCACATCCTTACATGCCTTCACGAATCCGCTTATGCCTTTTGGGAACTTCGCGGAGTCGTAGGTTAGTTTCGCTTTGTCGCTCTGGTTCGTTCCCCATGCGTCATCGAGGACTATGGTGTTGTAGCCGGCGTCGATGAGCCCCTTATTCTCCATGCCCTTGACGATGTTGAGGATTTTGTCGTGTGATATGGCACGAGCGAACCAGTTCCATGTCAGCCAGCCCATCATGGGGGTGGGGGACTGTAGATGACTGCTCACGGTCAGTTTTACAGGAACTGTCTCGACCGAACCCTCACCGTTCTGTATTCTGACTGTGTAGGTGTAGTCTCCTTCTTCCTCAGGCGCCGTGCCTTTGACATACTTGTATTTGTTGCCGACAGCCGCGCGGTCATCGCAGAGCCGCAGGGTCGTGATGACACCGAAATCCACGTCGGCTACTGTCTGCCCTTCCTCAGGCACAAGTCTGTGCATGAACTCCTGACCAGGCAGTGAGAACAATGACGTGGCACATGCCAGACTGCCTCGCGAAGAGTCCATGACGGTCCATGCGCTGTTGCGGTCGCTGGCTCGGTAGAGGTTGAGTACGCAGCCGTTATCAACTCCGCCAGTGAAGTTCCAGGACGGTGTGGCGTCGGTAGGTGACTTGACAGTGCCCGGCATCACGGAGACCGACTCCTTGTCATCACGCAGTACGAACTTCCATGTCTTCGCCTGTGACATCAGACCGCTCATCCTGACATTGCTGCTGCTTGTGGCTTTCACTGAACTGCCCTCAGAGGTGGAGGTGTAGGTGATGTAGCGTTTTGCCGAAACGTCATAGATGTAGTAACAGCCTGTGTTCTTGGTGTCTTCTATGAACACGAACTTGTCAGCTTCGCTTTTCTTGGCGGTGTGCCCGATATTTGACTGAGCCACCTTGACGTATGCCATTGGCATCTTCATCACATACTGGTAGAGGGTGTCGGCTTTGGCTGACTTCGAGGGCGTGAAACACTGTTTGAAGTCAATGCTGACCTGGTGGTTGTTGTTGTCGATGGAGACATGATAGGCATAGCCGCCGCCGACTGTCACGATGATGTCGGCATCGGAGAGGGTCTCAGCCTCGAATCTTGTGTCGCCTTGGGCGTTGACACCACGGTATTCCGTGCCGAGGATTGTGATTACTGCATTCTCGGGCATTCCCGCGGAGAACAAGATGTACTCTGTGGCATTTGCCAAGAGGGTGATAAGGAATAACGCTGTTGTCAGAAGGTATTTCATGTTGATTTGGGTGGTTTGTTCCCGGCTTGTCCGGGTTGTCCGGCTATTCCGGGTTTGCCGGCTATTCCGGGTTTGCAGGACATGCCGGAATAGCCGGACATGCCGGGTGGTTATTGTCTCAGCATTTTCTTGCCGTTGTGGATGATGATTCCCTTGTAGTCACTGCGAACTTGCTGGCCAGAGAGGTTGAAGTAGGTGTCCGGCGCTGTTGGTGTGTCGGTTCTTGTTTGCTGGATGTCGGTGGCTTTGTCGAATTTCTGTGCTTCCGCTTCGGTCAGGATGAGCCAGCGTTGGCTTGACGCTCCCGTTCCGAGGTCGAAGCTTTGTGCGCCGACATTGCCGTTGGCGGCTCCGCTCATGGCAGTGGCACTGCCGCCGTTGGCCTTGAGAATCCAGTAGCCACGGTAGGATGACTTGCCTGAGCCCGTTCCTACGGTGACATCCGTGCGGCCGCGCATCAGCTGGAATTTCTCTGAGGCGGTTATCGCTCCTGTCTTATTGACGGTCTTGAATCCGCCGTTGTATGTGATGTACATGCCGGTCGCCGCATTGCGGAACGTATAGAACTGGGTCACAGGATCGAACGTGAGATACCATGCGTACGCATCATCGGTGACGATGTCACTGAGGGATGCCTGCTTCCATCTGAGCGCGGTGCTGCTGACTGTGAGGTACGAGGTGGTGAGGCCGAAACTGTTGCTTTCGTTCTTGATGTAGTATTTCACCGAGTCGTCTTGCTCGAATGTGTAGCCGGCGGAGGCGAAGCACCCGCTCGTAGGCGATACGCCGTCTTCGTGGAGCCCCTGTATGATCAGTGCCTGGGCGTAGTAGAGCATGTCGGAACCGTTGTCCTCGTGAGCACCGTTGATGCCGTAAGGCCACATGTGCTGTGAGTCGCCATGCAGCTTGGCGGTCTTGTCGTTGTCCCAGAACTGAAGCACCTTGTTCGCACGGTCGCCGGTCCAGACACCGTTGATGAGCATCGTCCACCAACCGTTCTGCGTGCCGACACCCACACCGTGGGCTGCTTCGTGCAACATCGTGCCGGTTCGTTGGTATGACGCGTTCTCACCCACACGCATCCAACCGCCATAGGAGCAGTCGGCTGTAGGTGTGCCTGGCGAATAGTTGGCAGTCAGATGGAAGCCTTTGACGCTCATGAGGGAGTTCCAGATGTCTATGCCATGAGCGCAAGAACTGCTGATTCTCTCGTTGGTGGCGTCGTCGCCGCCTCCGTTGTAAGACCATGTCATTGTGCCCTTTGGCAGTGTGATGACCTTGAGCTCGTCACCGTAGGCGACCTGATAGCCCTGAGTGATAACGTAAGGACGGACGTAATAGACCGTGGATGGCTTCATGCCGTCCATGATATATATGCGTCCGTTGTTGTCGTGCCATCGTGTGCTTCTCTGAGAGAAGATGTCAGGGTCGTGCTCGGTGGAGTAACAGAATCCGGACTCCAGCAGTTTTGCGTTGTTGAGGCGGTAGGTCATGCGCCCGAATGCCATCACCGAACCGCGGAGAGTGCGAGTGTCGGTCGTGACGGTAGGCACCGGACCGGTCGGCGCGCTGACGAGATATGCCAGCTGTGCTTCGGCGAGGGCTGTGATCTGTGAGGACAGGGAGTCGAAATCGGACGAACTGTCCTCATATACCGCTTTCGCCTTATTTATTGCCTCAAGAAAAGCAGGTGCGCCCGGCAGCGAACCGTCACCATAGGTGGTCTCGGCCTCCTGGATTGCCGTCAGAAGCGCGGCGAATGCGGATATGGATATCTCTGCCTCCTCGCAAGCGAGTCTAAGGGCTTTCGCAACCGACGGATAGTTTTCCGTCTCTTCCTTCTGGTACTCGGCTTCAGCTGCTTTGATGGCAGCGTCCATGAGGGAGAGGACGGAAGTGTGCATCTTCTGCGATGACAGTGACTTGGCCCTGTCGATATATGACTTGAGGGCAGTTCTGAAGTCATCGGTCGTTCCTCCGACATAGTAGAGCCTGAAGTTGTCGCAGGCAATCCAATTGCCTTTCGCACCCTCGGCCAGGAAACCGACAGTCACTTCCTTCTCGATGTTGGTGAAGGTCAGTGTGTATTGTGCCCTGGCATTCACGTCTGTGCGCTCGGCGTTGGCGAAGATACATGCTCCGTCCTGCTTCTTAGAAGGGGAGTCCTCCTGGATGTTCTGTGCTGCCACTTTCAGTTGGTAGATGCCCATGCCCAGTTCCGGGATGGTCTGAGACACCTCGGCGTCACCGACGTATCCGCCTTTGCTCGTCCATTTCTCCAGGTATGTGGTGCCTTGTTTCAGTGTGAACGAACTGTTAGTCTGTGCCTGCATGTTCTTGCTCGTCCAGCCTTGGAACTGTCTCTCGAAACTGTTGTTGGTGATGAGCGAGGTCTTGTCGATTGGGTTGTCAACTGATGCGTTGGCATTGCGGTAGTCGTTGATTGCGGACTGTATGGCCTTGATGGCTTTGCTCAGCGAACCTGATGGCGCGGAACCGTCATCGATGACAGCCTTGGCGGCGTCGATTGCCTGTTTCAGTTCTGCTGCTTTCTTTCCCGTGCCGTCGCCATAGAGGCTGACGGCATCGTCGTAGAGCGACTGGAGGGCGGTACGTAGTTCTGCCACATCCACACCTTTATATAATAGTGTCACATCTTGCCAGTTCAGCCACTGGGAAGTGGATGTCATGTTCATCTTGATGTTCACCGTACCATTGGAACTGACGGCTACGTCACGACACCATGCCACAGCTTCGGTGTGGGTGAGTCCCTGACCGCCTGATTGCATTCCGTTGGGCACAAAGTATGTCGTGCCTTTAGTCCAATTGTTGGATGACGAGTTGGTGACGCCGAAGTCGATGGAGTTCATGTTCGGGATATTGGCCTTAACGGTCTTCGTGGCTTTGACCGTGAGATTAGGAGCAGCGTCTGAGCCGTCCTGACGGAAGAGTGAGCGGAGCCCGATGTCATATATGCCCATCGGCAATGTGCAATCCTGCTCGAACGAATAGGCGACGTGGTACTTCTCGAATTCCGACCAGCTGAACGCAGGATTGTCAGTCGCCCAGCCAGTCATGCTTCCTGAACCGGTCATGTCTGCATTCTGAAGCATGAAGGACACATCCACCGGGACGGTGAGGCATCCATAGACAGCGGCGAAGAGTGTCTTTGCCGCGGCGGTCAGTTCCTCGTTGGTTGACTGAGGGTCGGAATACACGTTATATGCGGCTGCTATCTCATTACTGAAGTCTCCGAGACAATCGCTGACCTCGACAGCCTTATAGATATCATACAGAGCCCTCGCACTCTTATACCTTGCGTAAGAGCCGTTGGTGATGTTGGCTTCCTTGATGAATACCCAGTGGGTGTTGCCTGCTCCTTCTGTGAGAGTGAGGTGCCCGCCTTTCTCCCATGACGTGTCGAGAAGAAGGCCGAACTTGACATTCCTCAGCGTGTAGATGTGGCTGCCCGGTGCTGTCTCGGTGTAGCCGAAGGCCGCGTTGATGGTCTTGTTGATTGCTATGTCGTTCTTGCCGTCGGTTGGACAGGCGACATAATAAGTGTTGTAGTCCTTCAGACGCATCTTGACTGTGGAGTCATTTGCCCAAAGCACGCATCTCTGAGGAGTGGATATGGCTGCGTCGCCGTTGGTGAGTCGTGTGGCGCAGGCACTGGTATTACTGTTCATTCCGTTGATGAGGAAGGCATCGGCGTCGATGTTCCAGAGATAACCAGTGACCGACGACTTGGTCGTCTTGATGTCTTCACCGGGAACTACAGGCTCTTCCCATGTCTGGGCTTGTGAACTGATTAACACCATCATGACTGAAAGCAGAATCGTAGTACGTCTCATAACAAATTGGTTTTAATTTCGCAAAGTTACGAAAAAATATGATTACAGCAACAATCGGGCCGAAAACATTTGGTACGCATACAAAAAAAACGGCCCGTAAGAGCCGTTCCCTGTTTTGTGGAGTCTGCTTAGAAACCTCCGCCGAATCCGCCCATCGGCATGCCTCCGCCGAATCCGCCCATTGGCATACCTCCGCCGAATCCGCCCATCGGCATGCCTCCGCCGAATCCGCCCATCATGCCGCCCATCATGCGACCCGGGGTCATGGCATCAGCGGAAGGACTGAGGAACACGTATGCTGCCTGTGCGGGGGTGAGGATGTCAAGGAACTTCTTGTAGTATTCCTTGGCGACCGCAAGCTCTCTCTCCTGTCTCTTGAAACTATTCTGGATGAGGGAGTCGGCGTTCTCGTCGGTGATGGACTTGAGGTCAACCACGGCTTCCTTCACTTCCTGATCGCCACCGTTGGGGTTTACTGCGTTGAAACGGGCATTCTGATAGTCAAGGTAGAGTACCTTGAACATGTCCTTCTTGTCCTTCTTCAGCTTCATGTCTTTGATGAGACTCTCCGCCTCCTTGTTATATACTTCAGTCATATCCATATGACTCTGTCTTTCCATGGTCTGAGCGAAACCCTGACCGAACGCACTGCCTGCGACACTACTTAGCAAAATCGCGAAGACTAAAACACCTTTTTTCATTATTACCTTACTCATTTATGTTTAACATTATCATTCCTTATGACAAGGAATGGCGGCGAAGGTTTAAAAACCGGCCTGCATTTTATTTGCAATTGGTGTAGCCTTCTTTCCTGAGGATGTCGATGACCTTCGTCCTTAGGTCGCCTTGGATGATAATCTCACCGTCCTTGACCGAACCTCCGACACCGCAACGTTGTTTGAGAAAACGCGCGAGTGATTCGAGTTCTTCGTCTTCTCCTTCGAACCCGCGGACTATGGTGACCGTCTTTCCTCCTCTGCCAGCCCTCTCCATGCTGACGCGGAGCCTATGCCGGTTCTTCGGCGTGCCGTCCCGACGGCTGACTTCCGCCACGGTCTCGCTGGCTATCGCCTGACGGTCTTCGTCGCTTAGCAATGCGCCCAGTGCGTTCTTCCAGTCTTGCATGTCATTTGGTACTATGGTATTGTCTGAATCTCTCTACTATCTCCAATGCTCTCAGGCATTGCTCCTCACCGAACATTCCGATATGAGTGAAGTCGTTGTCCCAGCCTAACTGTTTGGCTAACCAGTAATAAGCCCTCTGCCGGCTCGAGAATGCCTTTGGCTTCTGTTTCCAAAGCGGGTCGAAGGCCTTGTGACATTGATTCTTCAGCCTTCTGAGCTTGCTGTCGGAAATACGACCCAACGGAATCTTCGTCCCGTAATGGCAACCCACGTGATGGTCGGGATTCCGTTTGCAACGGTAGTAGTACCTGAACTTGTCGGGTGAGTCCTCGTGCACTACCTTGTCTTCTATCAACTCTGTCTCGCACAGGCAGTACGGACACAGCCTTCCACGTGAGATGGCGATGAACCTGTCGTATTCCTCCTGTCCGGCGGTGGTGAGCAGGGTGTGAGGGTATAGGTGCTTCTTGCTGCCCATGCGCTGTCGGGTCATTCACCCAGGTCAGCGAGAACGGCCTCGAACCTGTCGGCAGGGATGAACAGATCGTCCCATGCCACGGCTTTCAGTATCCGTGCCTCGCTTCCGAATTCATCATATCCTCTGCAATAGCGTACATAGACCGTGTCCTTGCTGTCTGTGACAGTGAACAACTCGAATGGCTCACGTTGTGACATGTCGTCACGGAACTTTGCTCTCATCTTTTCGTCCTGCGAAGTGATGTTGTCAACTGTGATGACCTGTTCGCCGCCGATAAATCGGTATTCCGGTGAATAATAATACAAAGCCGTGTCAACGGATACGGCATGGATGCCGGTTATCTGCGAGAACTTCTCCAATGTCGCTTTGTCTGTCGTGTCCTTTGTGGGGCTGTCAGTGCATGACGCGACGAATATCAACGCACTGCAAGCCATAATCAGTTTTCTCATCTGACGTGTTCTGATGTGTTATCGGGGCGTTCTTTAAGTGACGCCCTTGGTCGTTTCGTGTGGAGTGAACGGCGCATCCCACACATGTCTGTCGCGAAATTACGAATTTTTTCTGACTAAACGCTATGACCTGTATGTTTTTTTTGTAACTTTGCGAAAACGCATGAGGATGTTCGGCTGCTCTCAGCTCAATCGGTCTTCTATATCAAAGGTGAATCGTAACTAATCAACGTATATATATATGATAAGGTATCATCACGGACTTAAGGTCAACATCGCTTTACTGCTCTCTATGTCAGTGCTAATGTCAGCCTGTCACAGTAGCGGGTCAGTGCACGACAATGCCAACCGGCTACTTGCCGGCGGCTATACGGATTTCAGGAAACCAACCGATGCCGAACGTGCGTTGTTCGTTGATTCATGGCAGGACCAGCGTGTGCTTACTCCACGGAAAGTCTCCACTCAGGTGGTAGCCGGTACCAACTACAAGTATCTTTGCGAGGATGTGACGGGGAAGGACATAGAAGTGGTCATATACAAACCTCTTCCGGGAAACGGCGAGGCCGTCGTCACTCGTATCGGCGACGAGGAAACACATGCCGGTCCGGTGGTGAGAATCGCGTCAGGCAGGATTCAAGGTCTCGTGGAGGAGGGCACGATGGCATTCAAAGGCATCCCCTACGCCGCGGTGGAGCGGTTCATGCCACCTAAGCCGGTCGTTCCCTGGAACGGGACGAGGAAATGTACCGAATGGGGACCTCAGGCCATGCAGGGCGGCAGGAACTCAGACAATCCCAAGTCGATGTCAGAAGACTGCTGCGTGCTTAATGTGTGGACCACCGACCTCAAAACCCCTAAACCGGTCATGCTGTGGTGTCATGGCGGTGGATTCGACTCCGGCACATCCGCATGGAACCCCGGGATGTGTCTCGCCAAGAAGGATGTCGTGGTGGTCAGCCTCAACCACCGTCTGAACATACTCGGTTTCCTCGACCTGTCAGCCACGGGCGACCCTAAGTACAGGGAGTCCGGTAATGTGGGGATGCTCGACGTGGTGGCCGCGCTGAGATGGATAAGGGACAATATATCCCGGTTCGGTGGCGATCCCGGGAACGTCACGGTCTTCGGTGAGTCGGGAGGAGGCGGGAAGGTCGGCACGCTGATGTGTATGCCAGATGCCAAGGGACTGTTCCACAAGGCCATAATCATGAGCGGCACAATCCTGAACGTCAATACGAACTCCATGAGCAAACAACTCGGTCTCGCCGTGCTCAAGGAACTCGGTATTCCTGTCAATCAGGTCGGGAGAATCAATGAGGTGCCATACGACAGGCTCTACCAGGCAGGTCAGCGCGCGATGGCGGAAAGCGTGGGTACCAGGACTCCGGGCACGCCGATGATGTGGGGGTTCGGCCCGACTCCTGATGGGGAAGTCTTACTTCAACAACCTTTCCAGCCGGCATTCGCGAGCATTTCAGATGACATACCGTTGGTCATCGGCACCACGTTCAATGAACTCCAGAGAGGACAGTATCATCGTCAGATGACACTTGACGAGGCGAAACAGGCGGTCAGTGCGACTTTCGGCGATGACACCGACGACTTCGCCGACGCTCTTGCCGAGGCGTGGCCAGACTTCGTGCCTCAGGACCTGCCGTCCATCGATCCGATGTTCAGGGCAAAGACACTGGTGACCATCGACACCGCATCGTCCTCACGAACAGCACCTGTGTATAACTACATGTTCACATGGAAGTCACCGCTCAACGGCGTGTCGGCACACGGAGCCGAACTGAATTTCTGTTTCAACACACTCCATCATGCCGGCAGTGACTTGCCCGATCCGTCAGCCGACGACCTGCTGCTGGCCGATAGGATGGCTCAGGCATGGGCTAATTTCGCCCACACGGGCAATCCCAATGTCGAGGGGCTGCCCGTATGGCATCCTTACACCAGGCAAAACGGCGAGTGCTTTATCTTTGACGTGAAACCGTGCGTCAGGAATGACTTCGACAGAAGGCTTCAGGACATCATCAACAGACATTGCTTCAAGCGACTCGATGAGTTCTACCGTCAGCACAAGTGACAAGCGCTGATGCAGTCGGTCTGTGTGGTGCTGACCCATAAGACGGTCAGACCTGATGGCTCGTGACGGATATAGGCAAATAAAAAGGGATGGTCTGGTATCACTACCCCCATCCCAGAAAGTACTCATGAAAACAATTAAACCCTGAATAAATCAGGTTTTACTAGACTTTGCCGCAAAGTTATAATTATTTCTTGAATTGACAAAATTTATTCAAAAAAAAATCATCAGTTTTTGTAAAACCGCTCAATCTGTTATCGTGTTTTTGATTAGGAAGTGCGGCGGTTGTCTGACAATAGTTGAGATAATGACGCGCTTTTCGCGCATTATGATGGCTATAGCCGTTGCTGTGTGTCGTTTATGTTTTTTTCTCTGCCGCTTCATCAAACCATAGAGTGAGAATGGTTGCCGGGCATGCTGAGGCATGTCAGTGATGCGCCATCGTTACCGTCGCGCACAGACAACGCTCTGATGCCGCCACGTGAGCGCATGGCTGCGTCTGTGACTTCGCTTGACTAGGCCAGGGAGAGCGCATGACTAGGCCAGGGAGAGCGCATGACGAGACCAGGGAGAGCGCATGACGAGACCTCGGTGAGCGTTCTCCCAGGCCTAGTCATGCGCTCTCCCAGACGTACCTATGCGAACGGACAAACGTGGTCATGCGCTGTGTGTGGAGTGGAATGCCTTATCTTCTTGTCATGCAAGCGACTACACTGTGCTGTCTGTCTTGTACCATGCGTCTCTCCGGCGATTCCGGGGAAGTCAGGCGAGGACTTCCGGACATCTCGCGTGTTGATGATTCGCATACGACAGATTTGGGATTATGACGGCTTCACGGTAATGTGGGGGCAAGTGTCACCTTACGCTGCTGATTGTAATCTCCCTGTCGTAAGCCGTTGGCTTGGCTTTGTATTCCTCGAGGACATAGACGCATGTGCAACCTACTCCAGTGGTGCTGTAGTCGAGGTTCAGGGTGTATCTGTCTTCCTGCGGCTGCAGCTGGTATGTGAACTGGCTCTTTGTCAGGTTGTCCGTGGTGAACTGGTATGCGTTGAAATTGAAATTCTGGTTCATGGAGATTTGCACTCCGCTGCCTGTCTTGTCCAGCAACCGCACATATCGGGTGTCGGTGCGGAGTCCGTGGTCTTGCGGAAGGAGATAGGGCTCATACATGTCAGCCACGGTCTTCGTCCACACACCGACGGGATAGCCTGTCTTACGGTCTGGGTAGTTCTCCTCAGGACCTCTTCCATACCATGTGATGTTGTCGTAATCTTTTGCTACCGACGTGGTGAACCCGACTCTCGGCAGCATCTCCGGTAATTTGCCCTGTGGGCTCACGTGATTGTGAATCTTCACGGTTCCGTCGTCGAAGAATCTGTAGGTGTAGTCGAGTGTGAAACCTGCTTGTTGCACGCCTTGTATGTAAAGGTCGAGTTTGCCGTAGGATGCGGCACCGACCTGCACTACCTGACGCACTCGTACGGTCGTTTCATGGTCGTTGTGGCTGAGTACGACTTCGGCTGGACGGATGCGTAGTTGGTTAAGTCCGTTGGAATAGAAGAGTGTGGAAATCATGCCGCCATAGCCTTCGGCATATCCGCCGTTCACGCGGAATGCGTCCCATGAGTCGAACTCGTTGGCAAGCGGTGCGCGCCACAGGTCGAATGTGACCGGTTCTTTCAGCAAGGGCTTGCCTTCTATCTCTATCTGTGTCAGGTCGCCTGTCTCCTTGCTGATGGTGTATCTGGCTTTGTCGCTGCTGACGGTGATTTGTGTGGCATCCTCGCTGACATTTACCTTTGATGAGGTTTTGGCGCTCTCGCATGCCGGTAAATTCCACGATGACAGTTCGAGCTGGTCCCACGCCACTTCGTGCCCTGCCTTTGCCCAGATCTCGTCTTTCTTTAGCGATGAGCTGACGGTGACTCGGTATTCCTTTCCAGCCTCGATTGCCGGTTTGTGGTATGGAATCCTGAACACCTTCTTCTCCATAGGGGCTACGTCAAACTGGAGGTCGCCTTCCTCCACTACCACTTCGTCGGCCATCAGTCTCCAGTGGGAGGCATACTGGCTGAGGTTGGTGAAATATAGTCGGTTAGCCACTTCCACTTCGCCTTTCTCCGCATCAATAAGCCTTACGCTCACAGGCTGTGTGGTCCACTTCATCTGGAGCATCTCCGGCTGTATGGTTCTGTCTGGCCAGATGCAGCCGTAGGTGCGCATGTTACCGCCGATGGTGAGGAACTTCCCTTCGCCGGCGTTGGTTTTACTCTGTCGTGAGCCGGCATTGTGAGTGCGGGTTTTGTCTCTGCTCTCACCGCCTCGTCGGCTGTCGTTGGTGTCGAATGTGAGATATAGCACAGCCTCGTCGGCTTTGCCCTCGCCATCGGCGATGCACTTGTCGTAGATTGCCACGTTGTCCATTTCAGCATCCGCTGTGTAGATGGTCTGAGGGTCTTGGGCGTGATTGCCGGCGTATCGGCCTATGTTGACAGGGTAGGGGAAGTTGCTCAGCGTGCCTCTTTCCGTAGGCTGGTTTCCGCGCCCCATACCACGCGGATTTCCGTTGCCGCCTAACGCTTGCTTCTCGGTTGACGCCGTTCCTTTCAGTTGTCCGTCAATATAGAGCCGCATCTCTTTGCTGTCCCACGATGCCGTGACATGATGCCATTTCCCGATCCAGTCGTCAGGTATATCCACGTCAAGCCTGTGCATGATTCCTGAGTGGAGGTAGAACTGCAGTTTGCCGGTCCCCTTCTGCACCACTCCGAACTGCGTGTTCCCCTTGGTGATGTAAGGCGCTCCTTCGTGAGTGCCGCACAGTTTTCCCGGTTTGACATCGAAACTTATGGTCAGTGCGTTGCCGTTCAGTTCTACGTTGTCACTACGATACACTTCCACCCATTCGTCGTGTCCGTTGAGGCGAAGCACACCTTTCTCGACTTTCGCGTTTCCCATCAGATGGACTGGGGTGTTGAATGGCGAGTTGTCTTTAAGCGGACGTACCTCGTCGGCCAGTCCTGGACTCACGAAATCCCATATCGCTCCACCCATCAGTCTTGGGTGTCGGCGTATGATGTCCCAGTACTCGTCCATTCCACCTCCGGCATTGCCTGCCACCGACAGATATTCATCCATGAACGACGGGCGAGGATCATCCTCCTCGGGGGTCATGGCGGTGTTCATCTCCAGTTCGTACGGAGTCGGGTATCTTGGCCCGATGATGTCTTCTCCGGGATGGGCATAGGCGTTGCCACCATACATGAAATATCTGGTGTGGTCATATTTCTTTCCTTCCTTCACCACCTCGGTGATGTTAGGTCCTTCGCCGCTCTCGTTTCCGGCGCTCCAAAACAAGACGCATGGGTGGTTCCTGTCCCTGAGCACTAACTGGCGCACTCTCTCGAGGTACATGCCAAGGAACTTCGGGTCGTTCGACAGGTACTCGGTGGCATGAGCCTCTGTGCCTGCCTCGTCGATGATGTAGAGACCATATTCGTCGGCAAGCTCAAGGTATTTGTTCACAGGCGGGTAATGTGATGTCCTCACCGCATTGAAGTTGTGCTGCTTGAGGATTTCCATGTCCTTGCGAATCGTCGCCTCATCGATGGCGTGCCCTGTCTCGGGATGCTGCATGTGGGAGTTTATGGCGCTTATCTTGATTGGCTGCCCGTTGAGGTAGAATGTCTGATGGCGGATCTCGGTCTCCTTGAAGCCAATCCTGCACGGAATCGCCTGTGTCACTTCACCGTTCTCGTCAAGCAACTCCAGTTCCAGGGTGTATAGGACTGGGGTCTCGCAAGTCCATTTACCAGGATTCGCTACAAATGAACTAAGCTCGGTTGACCTCTTCCCCTTGCCGGTCATCTTCAACCTTTCGGATTGCATACGTGTTATCTCCACACCGTTCTTGTCCTTCAGCGTGGCTCGCACTGAGAAACTGCGACTGGTGTCCTCATAGTTCTTCACGTCAACTGCCACTTTCAAGTCAGCGTCGCGATAGTCGTCATCCAGGTCGGTGGTGACATACCAGTCGAACAAGCGGGTCTTTGGTGTGGCATACAGAGTCACATCATCAAAGATGCCTGCCAGCCGCCAATAATCCTGCCCTTCGAGGTAATAGCCGTCGCTGTATTTCACCACGCAAACGGCCATGACGTTCTTGCCTTGCCTCACATATCTCGTTATGTCATACTCGGCAGGCTCTTGTCCGCCTTCATTATAGCCCACCTGCTGGCCGTTAATCCAGACGAAGGATGCGCTCTGGGACTTCTCCATCCTGAGGAATATTTGCTTGCCGTTCCATGAGGATGGTATGACAAACGACTTGCGGTACGCCCCCGTAGGGTTATACTCCCTCGGCACGTAAGGCGGGTTCGACTTGAACGGTGTAGGCACATTCCTGAACAACGGATCGCCATAGCCTTCCATCTCCCAATTGCTCGGCACATTTATCAAGTCCCACCCGCTGTCCTTGTATCCTGCGACATAGAAATGGCTTGGCAGTTCCTCGGGAGTCTCGGCTAAGAGAAAACGCCACTTCCCATTAAGGGAAATGCTGTTGTCGGTCTTGTAGTAGGCGTGACCTTCCTCCTGGTTCTCCTCGTACACGCTGGGGTTCTCAATGTAGTCGTAAATGTGCTCCATGTACTGAGCCTGCATCTGAAACGCGAATGCTGAGGCTGCAAGTATTGATAAGGATTTCTTGAATACGTTCATATCAGTCGTTGTTTTGTGGAAGATGGATTATGTGTTCCTTAATTCCGTAATACTTATTAGTTATTAACTTTTTAATATCCTGAGCAACAGAAAGTCGTCCATGATTTTGCCATGCCAGATTTAGCTTTTGTCTTAGTGTTGTGACTCAAAACAAGCAAAAATCGTAACAAGGCATGGCAAAGTTACGATTAAGAGAGCGAAAAACCAAATTTATTTGAGTTTTTCCGAACGTGAGTAACTAAAACCGTAGGTTAAAGTTACGATTAAGAGAGCGAAAAACCAAATTTATTTGAGTTTTTCCGAGCGTGAGGATTCGATTCTATGAATCGCTTGGCTTGTCCAAGAACTAAAACCGTAGGTTAAAGTTACGATTAATTTTCCATATCAAAATCATAGCCTGCTCTTTTCAACTCACGAGGAGTTTGGGTTTTCCACCTGTAATTTATGTACGTTATACCAACTATGTCCGAAGGTTGTTCTACTTCATCTTTAATTATCGCTACAACTTTGTTCCGTCCTAATTTCCCACAAAAGTGACTCAATACGATAATGATGGTGAAAATGCGACTTGGCAGAGCGTGTCGGTATAGCGGGTGTTTCGATGCCAATCGGACATCTTAAAAACAAACTTTTATTCTATGTATATCTATATGAGTGTTATACGATAACTACCGTTGGTTTTTGCGTTATCAATGTGTCACGGCTTTGGGCGTGTTTTGACCTGTGGACTGATGGGGAAAATAAACCACTTCGGAGATAACTGAGTCGTAGGCCTGAAGGAGCGGTCGCGGAGGCTCCCGTCTCCGCTCGCGTTGCCCCTCGTCTCCGCTCGCGATGACGGTCTCCTCACCTCATTCCGCCGCGGTCGGCTGCAGCCTCTCGCTGACTGCTCCGCTTCTCCTTGGACACACGTTCGCTGTCGCGCGGCGCCACGTCCGCTTCTCCTTGGACATACGTTCGCTGTCGCGCGGCGCCACGTCCGCTTCTTTTTGGACGCGCATACGCTGGCAAGGAATGGGAACCCACCTTAATAGAACACCCCATAAGGCAACACAGTTCCGTATCATTCAAGATTGCGAGATACTGTCATACTTTGACCGCATACTGAACCTCCTACTTGATGATAATTAGGATAATTCTCTCTCTTGTTGTTGATTTTTTTTGAAAATGAGACAATCAGGAAATAATCATATACGCTCTATTAACGAAATACGTATCTTGAATTTATCACAGTCTGGTCCTTCCTGAATGTAGGTGATGACAGAACCCAGTACAGTAAGCACATTCTTCAAACGTATCCACTCACTACAGCGGTACCGGCCAACAAAGAGATTGCACTCGAAACGCATCTCCGGCTCGGCTATTAGATGTTCCTTGATGACATAAGTAGTACCCTGTGAAAGGAATCTATGCCATCCGTAATCACAGTAGGGCAGTTGAAACTCAACCTTAATCTTTGGACTAAGGTCTTCAAGAGGCAGATTGGCGGGAACGATAAATTCACTTTCCTCACCATCTGTGGTGTTGGTAAGTAACAAACGATATCTCATAAACTATAAACATGATAATGTCTGCCAACATAGATGTGTGGGCAGATGGTTAAACAATACAAGATGAGCGCTTCTCTGGCCCATCCTGATAAGAAAACAAACAATAGGTGAGTTCGATAAATTCACTGAATGCCTCGAACTCGCCGATAAAGAATCATAAGTGTTATGAATGTACCAAAATGTCAAAGAACGCACCTGAGACCGCCCTCCCTCATATATTGAGTTAGGACTCACAAGCATCAATCGCAAGCAGATTCAATCACACAGGGTCTTTGTCAACTCTGCGGAGAAATCTGAATGACCATGATGTTTGTTTTGTTTGGTACGTTCATATTGATACGTTGTTGTTTATAGTTTATGCGTTAATTTCTGTAACGTGACGCGAAATTATAAAAAAAATATTTATGTTGCAAGTAATTGATGTTTTTTTTCAATCGACGTGATACATATCGGAATATCTTCGTCAGTGGACGGGTATGCTCAGAAAAAACGCATTCCGCACACGAACTTCCCATGTGGGGGCATTCAAATGTTATTTTCCAGATAACTCAATGCACATTTTCCGTCAAATCGTCATCTCCACACCACCGCATATCGTACCCTTCAGGAAGACAGATTTGTGCTTCATAAAACTTTCATGAAGAATACAGATGTCAGCCATCATAGCAAGAAAATGGTCAAACTTTGACTGAGTACATTTGTAAGTATTGCAACTAATGATACTTCTCGTGCGTATTGTTCTGTACTTTAATAAATTACCTCATCGATTCCAGAAACCAAAGATACGATTGTCGAGTTGAAGGTTGACTTAATATTTGTTCACTACAGATTCCAATACTTGGTATTGAAATTTATAATAGTATCAAACACTTCGTGTAGATTTAAGCCTAAGTAAGGAGAATTTAATTCCTCTTCTCCATCGAATTTCTTTCTTCCATTATATTCTCCTTCATGAATAGTTTCTACGCTGATAATTTTAACTACTTCAACGACTTTACCTTTATAACAGCCCAAAACATGTGTTGCTTCAGTCGCTTTATCATCAGCAATTCGCCAATATTTTACGGTGCAATCATATGCATTTTCTCTATACAATGGGTTAGTATAATCATTATTGAGCATAGCTTCGTAAGAGTTCTTAATGTTGACAAAGACTAGTTTGTCCTTAGAGTTTACTGGAAACATATTGACCTTAATTCCGCAACACTATGATGTTACAATATTTTTAAGTTTCTGAGCGACATAAAGTTGCCCTGGATTTCGCCGTGTCAGAAATTCACTAGACTTAGTGCTGCGATTGGAAATCAAGCGAAATTCGTAACAAGACGTGACGAAGTTACGATTAAGAGAGCGAAAAACCAAATTTATTTGAGTTTTTCCTGTTCGGCTCAGGTGAAATCTCCCGTGGGTGCACCCCCCGTACACACTAACCAAAGATTTATGCAGATGCGATACAGAAAGTATGGAGAAAAATTAGTACCTTTGCACCCATGAATCAAAACAAGACACCATACAATTATGAATTCTTCACCAGTTTCTTTCTTCCAGATGGTATGATAGGCTGGTTTGATATAACCAAAGTTGAGTAAAAGACTAACGAGGGATTCAGACATTAATTATAGAACCCACCTATACACATGGAGTTCATATCTATACCTTGCCACGAATCGTTACGTCCCTTTATTCGTAACTATTGGATGCTAAATTCCTGGTGCACAGCAACAGGAACACAGCAGATATTCTCGAATGGAGCTGCCAGTCTGCAATTCTACCTTTCGCAGGACATAAGGATTGACGATGGGAATAGACGGTATCGTACGGTACTGTATCATCAGAACATGCAAAAGGTTGGTGTGGTGACTGATGAGGGGGCTTTTAACACCTTTGGCGTCGAGTTTGTACCTTTTTGCTCACGAATGTTCTTTTCCCACGAGATGACAGACAACTATACCTCGCCCGAAGAATTGCGTGATGAAGTGTTTATCATACTATGCAAGAGCATCTATGAGGCTGACAGTACGGAGGAACGCGTTACTCTTCTTGACGAATTCTTCTTGAGGCGACTGGCGCAGTTCCCGGAAGGCGATATCAACATAGAGCGTCTTTGCCATGTCTTTGATGACATGGTGCCGACAGATGGCAGCGCAGCCCGTCCCCCTCATTGTCGGAACGAATTTTCGCCAGCCGACCTCGCCTCTACGGCTTGCCTGAGCCAAAAGCAGTTCACGCGCGTATTTAACAAGTATGTGGGCATGAATCCGAAGTCATATCTGCGATTGCTACGATTCCACAAGGCTTTGATGGAGATTCAATCGTCTTCCGATAGTTCTTCGCTAACCAATATAGCATGGAGTTGTGGCTATTATGACCTGGCACACATGACTTCCGACTTCCGCGACATCTGTGGCTTTTCTCCGTCGGAACTCATCCGGCATGGTCAGGAACTTACTGAGGCCTTTGGACAGAAGTTCACTGGACTGATGAAGAAGAAGATAAAGATAGAAAACTTGATATAGCACACCCATAATGGGCGTTCTTGCACAACAAAGCAAGGATGTCCATTTTTTACATATCCGTTCGTCCATAAAGCAATATCTTTGCAGTCGCAATCATCGCAAAGAAGTGATAAGGTTGGTTCTAAAAATTCACCGAATGAATACTAAAGGGGTGTTCTATAAATTCCACGCAAATGAAAGATTGACATGAGCTATGTGTAATAGAACACCCCTAAATTCACAACTATGGGTGATATGGTTCTTTTCAGCGCTTCGCAAGAAATGAATTTATAGAACCCTCCTTGAAAAATAGTTCGACAATGACAACATTTAATAGGAATGCTATCACAAAAGCCTTGTCAACAGGCATAATGCTTATGGGCATGATACACATTGCTGCTACATTCACTCCCCTAATAGCAGATAAGCTCGCTCTTCTGCCAGATAGTGCACAAGATGCATTCACATACTTCAGTCTGATGTGCGGCACGCTGCTCCTATTAGGAGGAGGCTTAACGTTTTCTTTGGCGGATAAAGTTGCGGAGTATCACTTCGTGCGTAAGCCATACGTCCTTGCTATCGCCATTCTGACAATTGCGGGAATACTTGCAGCCTGCTTAATGCCTCACAATCCCTTCGCATGGGGGATATTCGTATTGACTATGGGGCTGATGCTGGTGAATATAATAGTATTAAGGGGCGTTCTGTAAATTCCCCGCAAATGAGAGATTGACATTAGGTGAATTTATAGAACCCACCTAATGACAGACATGGCAGACGGATGTGTCTGTGCTTGTCATTTGCGGAAGTGCGACCAACTGGATAATTGATTTGCGATTTTGTTATCAAGACACTCCTCGTTTTTTCTCTGTGTTGTTGTGTAAATCGAGATTTTTATATAAATTTGCACCTGAAATGGCAACCGTGGCTTGCGATTATCACAATCAGACGATACCCAGATGGAACAGACAATTCTTAACAATCATAACAAGGACGAGTACGCGCCGGCTCATACGGCAGAGCATCTGCTCAACCAGACGATGGTGAGGATGTTCGGCTGTGGCAGGTCAAAGAACATGCACATCGAAAGAAAGAAATCGAAAATCAACTACGATCTCTCAGCCTGTCCGACGACGGACCAGATTGCGGAGATTGAGCGCGAGATGAACGAACTGATCTCGCAGGATCTGCCTGTCACATTTGAGTTCGTGACCCGTGACAATATCCCGCAGGGTGTTCTTCTTGACAAACTGCCTGACGACGCCAGCGATACACTGCGCATCGTCCGCATCGGTGACTATGACATCTGTCCTTGCATCGGCAATCATGTCGCATCGACAAAGGAAATCGGCGCATTCCGAATCACCAGCACCAGTTACAACGACGGCAGTTTCAGGATTGTCTTCAAGGTTGATGCAGGTGCGATGCAGACAAATCCGGTATGAGTCAATTCATTAAGGGTGGGTCTATTGAATCCACCGATTAACACAGAGATAATGAGAAGACTTATTTTTACCCTTGTGGCTGCCCTTTACCTTATGGCAGTCCCAGCCCAGGACCTGCTGATTGACCATGGTCCTTATCTGCAATGTCCGTCAGCCGACGGCATGTCGGTCTATTTCTCCACCTCGAACCTGTCTTTCTCGTGGGTGGAACTGAAAGGTGGCGAATATGAGGAGCCACGTCCCTTCTACGGGCTGCGCGACGGTCTGAGGACCGCATACACAAAACAGTTCCGTATCGACCTCACAGGACTTGAGCCTGCTACGGTCTATCAGTATCGTATCGTCTCAGTGAGTATGGACGGATTCCAGCCCTACAAAATCAAGATGGGTGATAAGACCACTTCTCCATGGTACTCCTTCCGCACACCAGACCCGGAGGCGGCTGACCTCTCTTTCATAGTCTGTAACGACGGACACGACAATCCCGGCAAACTGTCAAAGGAACTATCGCTCTTCCCGACGGAGACAGCCGACCTCGTGGTTTACAACGGCGACATGATAAGCTACTACGACAAACTCACACAACCATACGATGGCTTCATCGATGTCTCAGTCGGACGCTTTGCCACTTCGACACCTTTTATATATGTGCGTGGCAACCATGAGACCCGCGGCAACATGGCGCGCCAGTTCCATGAGGTGGTGGGTACACCCAACGCACGGTTCCATAATGTGTTCTACTACGGCAACACCGCTCTCCTCGTCCTTGACACTGGTGAGGACAAACCCGATGACACGAAGGTGTATGCCGGCATCAACGACTTCGACTCCTACCGCACCGAACAAGCTCGCTGGCTCAAGTCAGTGATGGCTACCCGACAGTTCCGCAAGTCGAAGCATAAGATTGTGCTCATGCACATGCCACCGTTTGAATGCCCTGACACGCCAGACAACGAGAACCACGGTTGCCGACAGCTTCATGACGAATGGCTGCCGTTGCTGAATGCCGCCGGCATCGACCTCATGCTATGCGGTCATACACACTTCTTCCTCTTCAAGGACAAGGGCAGCGTCGGCAACGAATTCCCTATCGTGGTCAATGACAACCACAGTGCCGTACGTGTCGCTGTCTCAGGTCAAGGGATAGATGTACGGGTCGTGAATGACCAAGGCAAGGAACTGATGAACGAGATATTCAGATAGATATGAAAATGTTGGGAAACTTCCTCTGGCTCATATTCGGAGGACTCGAATCCGCCTTAGGCTATTTTTCGGGCGCATTGGCACTGTGTGTCACCATCGTCGGCATTCCGTTCGGTCTGCAGATATTCAAGATAGGATTTCTCTGTCTCTGGCCGTTTGGTTCCAAGGTAACCGACGATGACAGCTCATCTGGCTGCATATGCATTCCGATGAACATAATATGGATTATCTTCGGTGGCTTGTACGCCTTCCTCGTCCATGTCCTGTTCGGCGTCGTGCTTGCCATCACGCTGGTCGGCATCCCTTTCGCCAAACAGCATTTCAAGATGGCACGTCTGAGCCTTGCTCCTTTCGGCAAGAAAATTGAACTGGGTATATGAGTGCGTGCACCGCGGAGTCAGAGAAAGATGTCCTGGATCTCGCCCAGCTTGCAGGTCATATCCTGCTGGAGAACGGAGCGGAGATCTCCCGCGTCGAGGAGTCCATGGAACGCATCGCCAGTTTCTACGGGGTCAGCGTCAGCAATTTCTTCGTACTGAGCAACGGCATCTTCACCACTGGCAGCACCAGCTACGCCAAGGTGGAGTTCATACCGTTCAAGGGTGCGCAACTTGAACGTGTGGTGGCTGTCAACCAGATAAGCCGTGACATTCAGAAGGGCATGTATTCCATTGAGCAAGCGCGCGAGAGACTCCTGTCCGTGAGGACCATGCAATCCTCTTCGTGGCTCACCCGCGTCTTCGGCTCTGCCGTAGGAGCCGGTTTCTTCGCCATGATATTCGGTGGCAGCGTCATGGACTCACTGGCTTCTTTCGTGGCTGGCTTACTGCTCTGGGCGTTCGTGGTCTTCGTCAGCGCACCATACATGTCAAAGACCTTCGGCAATATCCTCGGAGGCGCACTCGCCGTCTTCCTCTGCATCATCTTACATTCCCTCGGATTCGGTGAGAACCTCGGAAACATGATCGTGGCTTCCATCATCCCACTTGTCCCCGGGGTTCCGTTCGCCAATGGAATCAGGGACATAGCCAATGAGGACTACATATCAGGTACCACTCGCCTGATGGATGCGCTCATGGTCTTCTTCTGCATAGCCATGGGTGCGTCGAGCATCTTGCTGGTTCATGGCTGGGTCAACGGCTCCATCATCGAGCTCCACGGCATGGTGACCGACCCTCATACAGCCTCCTTGCTCATACAGTGGGTAGCCGCCTTCTTCGGCACTATGGGCTTCGCCGTCATCTTCGGCGTGCCGGCGCGCCATTACGTCTCATGCGCCGTGGTCGCCTCGCTGGGATGGGTGCTCTATCTGGCTCTCTACCGCCACACCATGTTGGGCATACCGGTATCCACCTTCTTTGCGACGGTTCTGGTGGCTGCACTCGCACGGGCGGCGGCGAGACTGTGTCAGACACCTGCTACCATCTTCATCATCACCGGCATCTTCCCGATGGTACCGGGAGGCGGACTGTTCTGGACCACATACTACACCGTGTCGAGTCAGCTCCACGAGTCTTTCGCGGTGGGATTCATGTCTGTCAAGGTCACCATCGCCATCGTTCTCGGCATCGTCTTCGTCAATGAGTTGCCAAAGAGACTGTTCCGCTCGTTTAAGAGGCGTTCCGTTAATTCCACATCAAAGGAAAACAGATGACAATCAGTAGTTGCATGAAGTCCATGCGTCTCCGTACCCTGCCGCTCTCACTCGCCGGAGTGGTGATGGGCATAGGCATGGCGTCACGAGTCGGCGAGGTGGGGTGGGGGACTGTACTCTTCCTGTTGCTCACCACCTCTTTCCTGCAGATACTCTCCAACCTCTCCAACGAGCTTGGCGACGTGCTGCACGGTACTGACACCGACGAGCGTCAGGGCATGCGTTACTCCATCCAGGACGGCGAGATGACCATCAAGGAGATGCGGTTTCTTATCCGTGCGTCGGTCGGCGGCTGCTGCCTGAGCGGGCTGCTGATGATATGGTCTTCGTTCGGCAGATTCTACGGACTGGCGCCGATACTCTTCATATTGCTGGGGGCGGCTGCCATCATCGCCGCCATGCGATACACCCTCGGCCCCAATCCATATGGCTATCGTGGATGGGGCGATTTCTTCGTGTTCATCTTCTTCGGACTCGTAAGCACACTCGGCTCCATGTTCATCTGCTGCCACTCCTTCGGCTCGTTTCTGTCACTACTACCCGCGGTCTCTGTCGGACTGCTCAGTGTGGGAGTGCTGAACGTCAACAACATCCGTGACATGAAGACCGACGCCAGGACCCGCACGACCGTAGCCCTCAGACTCGGTGACAAGAGGGCGAGAAGGTATCAGACCTCGCTGATTGCCGTCGGCTTGGTGTTGATGCTTATCTTCACGTCGCTCACATGGACGCACTGGTGTGAGTGGCTCTATGTCGTCACCTTCCCCCTGTTCCTGCTCCACCTCCGCGGTGTATGGACGCGACGTGATAAAGCCCTCGACCCCATGCTGCCGCTACTCGTCATGAGCACCTTCGCCCTCTGCGTCATAGCCGGAGTGACGATAGGTTGCTGCTGACCTGAGAAAGAACCATATCACCCATAGCCGTTAATTTCCACTTTTGCCGGCAGTCCCCACCCGACGACCGCCGGCACCACCGCCGACATGCCGGTCAGGTCCGTCACAGACGACATGGCAGGTCCGGGCGGACGACATCCGCGTCGAGAGCGGAAGGCATTATCAACGCGAGCGAATGACATTATCAATGCGAGCGAATGACATTATCAATGCGAGCGAATGACATTATCAACGCGAGCGGAAAAGACATCCCACTTGTTAGTAACAGGAGGCATGTGCTGTTAGTAACAGGAGGCATGTGCTGTTAGTAACAGGTGGTATATGGCTGTTAGTAACAGATTGTATATGGCTGTTAGTAACAGGTGGTATATGGCTGTTAGTAACAAAAGCATAGTTTCGTCAGATATTTTTGGTGGTTTCGTGCGATTGTGCTAACTTCGCGGTCGCATGACGATGAGTCATTCAAACGCACAGTCATCAGGGACTATTAATTATCGCATCATGGACTATTCATTATCACACTGTGGCCCACACGGAATGTTGTGGAACCCCTTGTCTTATTCGGTGAATTTATGGAACTCACATTAAATAGAGCACCCTTTATGAGATTTTTCGTTTTCATCATCGTCCTCACATTGTCTCAGTCAGTCGCCTGCTCCCAAAACGCGCGTACCATGCTCTCGCACATGGGCATAGGCTGGAATCTCGGCAATACGCTGGAGGCCTATAACTCTGGCAACGGCATTGACTCTGAGACGAGCTGGGGCAATGTGCGGACTGAGAAGTGGATGATTGACTCCATCGCCAAAGCAGGCTTCCGCTCAGTGAGGATTCCGGTCAGGTGGTACCCTCATTTCTCTTATGCCGACGGCAGGCTGAGAATTGACCCTGACTGGCTGAGCCGTGTCAAGGAAGTCGTGGGCTACTGTCTTGACGACGACCTCTACGTCATCATCAACACCCATCACGAACTATGGCTTGAAGGCAGCCCGTTCTATGCCGACTCCTCACGCGTCTATAAGCAGTTCCGTGACCTTTGGACAGAGATAGCGCTTGCCTTCCGTGACTATGACCATCGTCTGCTTTTCGCGGGAACCAATGAGGTGCATGTGGGAAACGACTGGGGTCGCCCTAAGGATGAGAACTCAGAAGTACAGAACGGCTATAATCAGGTGTTTGTCGATGCCGTACGTGCCACCGGAGGAAGGAACAAGACCCGTAACCTTGTGGTGCAGACCTATGCCGCCAATGCTGATTTCGGACTCGAACTCTTCCGCATGCCTCATGACAAAGTTAAAAACCATCTCATCGTCGAGGTTCATAACTACGACCCTTATCAGTACGGACTGACCGATGAGGTGAGGTTCTGGGGAAGGAAATACGTTCGGTACGGCACTGTCAGCAGCGATGACGAGACAGTGGCGGCATTGCTGTATCAGAGGCTGAAGGAACAGTTCACGGACAAAGGCATTCCTTTCATCGTCGGAGAGATGGGTGCCAATTATCACACCGCCAGCGACCGGCGGGAACAGGCTCTGGTCGAGGCGTCATGCGCGGACTACTACCGCTATGTCATCCGCCTTGTGAGGCAGAGTGGGGGAGTGCCATTCATCTGGGACAACGGACAGACCTTCCGCCGCGGCAAGGAATGCTTCGGACTGTTCGACCGTAGAAACAGGATGAAGTGCCAGCATCCGCTCGTTATCGAGGCCGTCAGGTTACAACTGTGTCGTGAGTGATGCGACTGTCGGTGACGTGGATGTGTGTCAGGCGAGTGCGAACACCCAGATGGCGCGTATGACCTCGAATGTGAGTATGAGTGAAAGCACGAGTTTGAGTCCGGTGGTGATGAGGAAGGCGATGAAAGAGAGCATTGACACCTTGAACGATGTGCTGAGCGTGGAACCGTGGTACAGTTCGCCGAGGAACGCGCCGACGAGCGGACCGACTATCAGACCCAACGGCATGAAGAAGAGTCCGACGACAAGTCCGAGCGTGGAGCCCCATGTCGCATATCTCGATCCTCCGCCCACCTTGGTCAGGATGACGGGCGCGACGTAGTCGAGCACCGTGACTACCACCACCGCTATCGACATGATGATGAGGAAGACGAGCGAGACGGTGCCGGGACAGGCGAGATAGACTGTGATGAGTGATAGGAGTGATAGCGGCGGTCCGGGCAGAGCCGGCACGACGGCGCCGACTATTCCGACCACCGACACCATGACGGCAAGAATAAGTATGACAATCAACAAGGTGCTCATTGTTTCTCAAGGGGTGTTCTATTAATTACATTTTAGATGATTTTGAGATTGTTCTTTAGCAGGTTGCTGCCATTCATAAAGGAGCGATGCGGGCATCGTGACTGAATGAAGGACAGCAAGATGCAAAGAAAAAGCCAAAAGCATCAAAATAGCAATACACACCCATAGTTTGTTAATTATTTATTTTTGCGGGGAATTAATAGAACACCCCTCAAATCTCTGGATGGCGACGGCGCAAGCCGCGTCGCCAGTGATTGACATCACCGTCCTGCCCATATCGACTATGCGGTCTATTCCTGCTATCAGCGCTACACCCTCCACCGGCAGACCGGCGGAACTGAACACCATCGCCATCAGTGCGAGGCTTCCGCCCGGTATGCCCGGCGTGCCGACCGATGCCAGGGTGGATGAGACGGCGATGGCTATGTATTGTTGGAAACTGAGGTCGATGCCGCAGCAGGCTGCGATGAATACTGACGAGAGGCCGAGGTAGATTGCCACTCCGTCCATGTGGATGGTAGCGCCCAAGGAGAGTATGAAACTGCCTATGTCCTTCCTCACTCCCAGTTTCTCGCACGACTTCATGGTGTAGGGCAGGGTGGCGACGCCTGAGTCGCTTGAGAAGGCGAAGAGTATGGCGGGCGTCATCTCACGGAAGAAACGCAGCGGGTTGCAGCGGCCTACGAAATAGACGAGCGGAACATAGACCAGAAGCGTATGCAACAGGAAGCATGCATAGTCAGCACCCAGGAGCACTGCATAGACACCTAATACGTTCACTCCGTTGGAGGCGACGACCGGAGTCAGCATGCAGAAGATGCCGATTGGAGCCACTGCCATGAAATAGCCGAGGACCTTCGTCACTGCCTCGCCGGCACTCTGAGTGAACTCGCGCAGGAGATTCCCTTTCTCGCCTATGTGGACGATGGCGATGGCGAAAACGACGGCGATGAAGATAATCTGCATCATCTCGCTATTGAGCAGTGGGACGATGATATTGGAGGGGAATATGTTGACAATCTGGTCCATGAATGACCGGTCGATAACCGTGACTTCGGCTGACGCCGGTATGTCGATGACAGGAAAATGGTCTTGCATAACCGTGCCTAACACGAGTCCCAGTGTGACGGCTATGACGGTCGTGGTCGTAAACGCCAGAAGCGTCTTGACGCTGAGCTTGCCGATCTTGGTGACATCGTCCATCGACAGCAAGCCGTTCATGATGGAGAGCAGGACCAAAGGCGCTACTATGAACTTGAGCAGGTTGAGGAAGATAACGCCGAACGGTTGGATATAGGACTCGGCGAACTGCACCTCATCGGTCATCATGGCCCCGACGATGATGGCAAGGAGGAGCGAGATGAGAATCTGTGCTGTGAATGAGATTCTTATGTTGGTCGTTTTCATGTCTTCAGTAGGTTGTGATGTGTCATTCCTTGCAGAACACGCTCTCGATTTCCACTACATAGATGTCGTGTAGGCTTCCGCCCGGCTGGTCATTGTACCAGCGGTGGAGCACCTCCTGGTCGAGGAAGTCCGTCTCCTTCATGGCGCACTTGAACAGCTTGCGCCCTACGAGGGTGAGGCGTGACTCGGCGAAGGTAATGGCTTCAGGCATGAGCTCCAGAGGTGTGAGGCCGGCTGCCTTCACCTTGTCTGTGTCGCGACCGCTCTTCGTGCCGCAGGTCTGGAGGGCCTTGCGGTAGGACTCGTCATAGAAGGAGAGGGTCATGTGATTGCTCTGCTCGATGAACTCGTGAGTGTAGCGTTCGGGACGGACGAACACGAACGCCACGGGTCTGTTCCATAGGTAGCCTATACCTCCCCAGGAGGCTGTCATCGTGTTGAAACCGCACTGGCTACCAGCCGTGATTAGCATCCATTGCCTGCCTATCAGGTCGATGGTGTCCTCTTTCGAGAGGACGGAGATGTCTGTCTTTTTCATCGTGAACTTGTATTGGGTTGTCTTTATGGGCGCAAAAGTACGAAAAATTACTCTATTACCAAAATGCAGATGATATAATTTTGGAGATATGGTGCGCTTTTCGTAACTTTACCCGCATAATTCGGAAAAACGCTCAGACGTATGAAACCAATTGCCTTGTTCGCATCTTTGCTGACCATGACCGCTATCGCAGGCCATGCCACGGAGGTCAGTCTGACTATCAACGACAAAGAGTATTTTGAATGCAGAGGAGTGAATGTCCTTGTGTTCAGCAACAGTTTCAATGGCGGGTTCAATGACGAGAAGAACTCCGGCATTGAAGTCATCCATCATGGTGTCAGGACTATTCAGGGCGGTGCCATCCGTCTGAACAACACTCCTGAGCAATGGGACCTCGTACCCAAGATGACCCGACGTACGGTCAGGAGTGAACTCGGAGAGATAGAGGTGTCGCTGCGCTATGATGACTATGACTTCGACAGTCGCGTCCTCGTCCGTGGCGATGGCGACTCATCTTCGGAATGGCACTGAAGAGCCTGGTGAAGTAGTGCAATGGTCATTTTCATAAGACCATTTTGGCGGTTACTGGTGGTTGCCTTAAGGTGGGTTCTATAAATTCATTTCTTGCGATTTTGAGGTTTGTTCCGAGCAG
>JAKSJE010000011.1 GCA_024398405.1 Bacteroidaceae bacterium | reverse complement strand
ACTAACAAGTGGTATATACCTGTTACTAACAGGTGGTATATACCTGTTACTAACAGGTGGTATATAGTTGTTAGTAACAAGTAGGTAATGTCAAGCGCAGTCTATGGTAGTTTTTAACCGCAGTCTCGGATAGTGTTATCCGCAGTCCAGTGGACGGTTGACATCGCCGGGCGATATTACCAGGTCTTCTTTGATTTGGGGTGTCCATGGGAAATGCACATGCGCCAGCCTCGCTCGTTGTCGAAGAACCGAGGGCTAACGGCTGGATGTCGCATTCGATTCTAAGATTTATGCAAAATTCGCAGCAGGTTTTCCGAAATAATCACTAAATTTGCAGAACGAACTATTATCCATAGAAACCAAACTCATAATCAAGATGGGAAGAAAAAGACTTACAGCCATTCTCGTTATGGCACTTGCAGCCTCAGCCCTCATAGTCCCTGACACCGATGCCAGTCAATGGCAGCCAGTGAGCGGACATATCATGACGAAATGGGGAGAGACGCTGAATCCCGCTGGCGTGTTGCCTGAGTATCCTCGACCTATCATGGAGCGCAAGTCATGGGTCAATCTGAACGGACTGTGGAACTATGCGATTACTGACAAGGACGCGGAATGCCCGGAGTCGTTCCATGACGAGATCCTCGTGCCGTTCGCCGTGGAGTCGGCACTGTCGGGAGTCGGCCGCAGGGTCGGTCCAGAGGAGACGCTATGGTATGAACGTACATTCTCAGTGCCATCAGGATGGAGGTCCGGACGTGTGCTCATGCATTTCGGGGCAGTGGACTACAAAGCGGAGGTCTGGGTCAACGGCAGGAAGGCCTGCACCCACGAAGGCGGTTACACAGAGTTCACGGTCGATATAACGCCATATCTCAGCCACAGGAAGAACCAGAAAGTGACCGTGCGCGTATGGGACCCCACCGACCATGGCACCCAACCTCGCGGAAAGCAAGTACACAACCCAGAGGGAATCTGGTACACACCAGTGACTGGAATATGGCAGACGGTCTGGATGGAGCCCGTGCCTTATTATTATATCCAGGGACTTCGTATCACTCCCGACATCGACCGGCGCGTGCTGACAGTGGAGGCGACCGTGTCGGGTGGCGACAACCACATATCAGTCAGTGTGGCAGACGGCACCGACGTAGTGGCTCAGGCCGAAGGGGGCAGGAAAGTCGAGATTGACATGCCGCGTGACATGAGACTCTGGACCACTGACACACCGTTCCTCTACACCCTGAAAATACAACTGAGGGAAGGGAACAGAGTCATTGACGAGGTGGCAAGCTATGCGGCGATGCGGATAATCACCAAGGAAAGAGACAAGAACGGGATACTCCGCATGTGCCTTAACCACAAGCCCCTGTTCATGTTCGGTCCCCTGGATCAGGGATGGTGGCCCGACGGTCTTTATACCGCTCCCGATGACGAAGCGCTGCTTTTTGACATACAGAAGACGAAAGCGCTTGGGTTCAATATGATACGCAAGCATATCAAGGTGGAGCCGGCACGTTGGTACACTCACTGCGACCGGCTGGGCGTTATCGTGTGGCAAGACATGCCGAGTGGCGACAAAGGGCCGCAATGGCAAAACCTCAATTACTTCGACGGGACTGAGAACAGACGATCGCCTGAGAGTGAGTACGAGTACCGCAAGGAATGGACAGAGATAGTCAGCCAGCTGTACAACTATCCTTGCATCGCCGTCTGGGTGCCGTTCAACGAAGCCTGGGGACAGTTCAAGACCAAGGAAATCGCCGACATGACAGCGGCAACGGACTCCACGCGCTTAGTCAATTCCGCAAGCGGCGGAAACCACTACAAAGGCACAGGCGACATACTCGACATGCATCACTATCCTGAGCCAGCCATGATACTGTTCGACCGCGACAGGGTCAACGTGCTCGGCGAATACGGAGGAATAGGCCTGGCCCTTGACGGACACCTGTGGGAACCCGACAGAAACTGGGGCTACGTCCAGTACAAGACATCGGAGGAAGCCACGTCGCAGTATCTTCGTTACACTGACATGCTCTACGGACTTATCGATGCCGGTTACTCAGCCGCGGTCTATACACAGACGACCGATGTCGAGATTGAGGTCAACGGCCTTATGACATACGACAGGAAAGTCGTGAAACTGGACGAGGAGAAAGTCAGAAAGTCAAACGACAGAATCAGCAGAAGCCTGCAGTAACAGACATCCAGACACACATCGTCTTCATCATACCGCACGATATTGACATAGTGCTTACGTCCGCACTACCGGCAGATGCCGCACAGCCACCGCAGGGTGGCGGTCACGCAGGTTCAGGAGGGCTATGAGGGCAGAGGGTGGCATTGTCGGGGGCATGCGTTTTGGCAAAAGAAAGCCGGCATCGTAGCCGTCAGGTGACTCACATCCGCAATAAGAGGTCTATTGCGCGCGTATATATAAAAAAGGTGTACCCTATGTCAAGCGTGTATGGGTATGTGCTTCCCAAGTCAGAGAACACGGGGACATCCCGCTGAGAATTTGGTGGCGTCCGACTGAGGACACGAAGGCAATCGACGGATAATACGATTGCCTGAGTTTTTCGTCTCTCGCATGTTGCCGAGTGTCAGTCTCCGGCCACCAGCTCAATCGTCCGGGTCCCCAGTCCCTTTCCGCTTACTTTGACCTTAGCCGTCCCCGGCATGCCGTTGGACTGTATGCCGATGACGAGTTGTCCGTGGAACAGTTTCATGGTCGGTTCGGTGAACACCTCGAACGAGGTGGCGTCGCCGTTGCACATGCCTCTGAACCTGGCAGCTCCGCTGACCGATACCGTAATCGGGTTCTCAGCGTCAGGCACGAGGTTTCCCCTCTTGTCCACCGCCGTCACGGTGATGAAGGTCATGGAGGAGCCGTCGGCTTTCAGCGGTCTGACCGGGGAGCCGAGGTCGCCGGTAAGTCTGAGTGACGTGGCTTTGCCGGCTGTCCGTACGGTCTCTGTCCCCACCTCCTTGCCGTCGGTGTCATACACCACCACTCTCAGTTCTCCGGCCTCGTACCTCACGTTGTTCCAGCGCAGGCGGTAGCGGTCGAGCAGCGGGTCGTTGATGTCGGAGACCTTCCCGTCTTTCCCCGAGCCTGCGGTTATGCCGGTCTTCTTCGTGATGCGCCCCTGTGACTTGCCGTTGACGAACAGTTCGGCGGTGGGATAGTTGGTGTAGCAATACACCGGTGTCACCTCGCCCTCGCGTCCCGGCCATGTCCAGTGTGGAAGGATGTGTATAGTCTTCTCGCCGTCGTTCCATCGTGAGCGGTAGAGATAGTAGCGGTCCTTCGGCAGTCCCGCAAGGTCGAAGATTCCGAAGTATGACGAGCGTGCTGACCAGCGGTCATCGTAAGGCGTAGGCTCTCCGAGGTAGTCGAATCCCGTCCATACGAACTCGCCGATGACCCAGTCTTTCCCGTCCTGGAGCACCCAGTCCTCCTCCGGCACGTTCGACCACGGGCACGCCTCCACGTCGTATCCCGAGCACTGGCCGTCAGCGTAGGACTTGCCGTCAGCCCGTACCACGGGGAATTTATACACACCTCTTGAGCTCACCGTGGAGGCCGTCTCGCTGCCGAGTATGAAACCATGTCCGGTTCCCTCGTATGCCTTCTGGTAGAGTTGTGTCCTGTAGTTCAGCCCCGGCACCTCCGACACTTGTGCGAATCCGCTCTTCATGGCAGCCTCCACACGGTCCATGCCGTTGGTGACCGGGCGGCTTGTGTCGTACTTGTGCACCAGGTTCTGCAGGTGGCGCAGTATCCGCGGACCCGTCACGGCGGTGCTCTGCTCCGGTATCTCGTTGCCCACGCTCCACATGACTATTGACGGGTGCAGGCGGTTGGCTCTCACGAGGTTCACGATGTCGCGGTCGCACCACTCCTCGAAGAATCGCGCGTAGCCATTCTTGCATTTCTTGTATATCCACATATCGAACGACTCAGCCATCACCATCATCCCTAATGAGTCACAGACCTCCATCTGGATTTGCGACGGCATGTTGTGGGCAGTGCGTATGGCGTCGCACCCCATCGTCTTGAGCAGTTCGATCTGCCTGATGACAGCCGATTTGTTGACGGCAGCCCCGATCATGCCGAGGTCATGATGCAAGCACACACCCTTGATTTTCCTCGTCTTGCCGTTGAGCCGGAAACCGCCATCGGCCGTGCAGCTGACGGTGCGGAACCCCACCCTCCTGGTGAGGCTGTCAATCCGTTTGTCCTTCCTGCCATCCCTGAGCGTGTAGAGCGACACGTTCAGGTCGTAGAGCGCCGGAGTCTCAGGAGTCCACGGCGTCACCCCGTCGATGTGCGTGATGACCTTAGCCATGCCCTGGTCGTCAAACGACACCAGCATCTGGTTTCTGTTCCCCTTGTCAGTGGTGATCTGGAATTCGGCCACATAGTGTTCCTTGTCGATGCCCGTGCATTCAGCGCTCAGTTCCACCGTGGCATAGCCGCTGCCCAAGTGCAGCGTACTCATGTTGACGCCCCACTGCTCAATCGCCTGCCTTTGTGTCTCTATCAGAGTGACTGGTCTGTAGATGCCAGCGCCAGGGTACCAGCGGCTGCTCTCGTTTATATTAAAAAGGTGTACGGCCAATATGTTATCGCTTCCGTCATTGTGGATGAAAGGAGTGACATCAATGTTAAATGCGTTGTATCCGTATTTCCATTCGCCGGCCTTCCTTCCGTTGACATAGACGGTGGGCTCCGCCATAGCCCCGTCGAAATTCAGGATGGCGCGCTGGCAGTCCTCGCCGACCGTGAACGTGGTCCTGTACCATCCATGCCCCACCCACGGCAGCGACCCCGTGCGCCCCGTCTTCTCCGTAGCCACCTTCTCGCCGTTCTGCTCGATGGCCACGGTCTGCTTGTCGATGTTGTTGTCGAACGGGCCCGTGATGGCCCAGTCGTGAGGCACTGAGACCGTCTGCCACCCACTGTCATCGAAATCCACCTTAATCATCTCCTCGGTCTTGGCAGAGCGAGTGAATCTCCAACCCTCTGAAAGTAAAGTCTCCCTACGCTGCGCGCTCGCTACCAAGGCTGTGCAAGCCAGCAATGCGGAACAAATAATCCTGATCTTCATAACCATAAAACAAAACAAGTCAATAATAAGCCAATGTGGCATAAAGGCCGTCCGGCCGTGAATCCAACGCGAATATACTAATGTTTTACCAAACGACCAAGCCTCCCGGCGGAAAAACATCCGTCCGAGTCTCGTTTGGCACGTCACGCCCCGTCCGCGACGTTATGTCTCGTCATGGATTGTCGGCCGAAGCCCTGACCCGCTACGGCTGATAACTTGACGGCGTGACACCATAACACCTTCAAGACCTCAGGCTGTAACGACCACGACACTATGAAGAGCGCACTGGAAGAGGCCAGACAGCGAGGGAGGCACTTGAAACCTAATCACAAAAAAACAATCAGTATCTTTGACAATGATGTAGTATTCGGATTTTTTTCTTAACTTTGCACCATGAAACTGTCCGATCTGAAATCTGGCGAGAGTGGCATTATCGTAAAGGTTCATGGCCACGGTGGATTTCGCAAGCGCATCGTCGAGATGGGCTTCATCAGAGGAGTTCTGGTGGAGACTGTGCTTAACGCACCGCTCAACGACCCGGTGAAATACAAGATTATGGACTATGAGGTTAGCCTTCGCCGTGCCGAGGCCGACCTTGTCGAGATTGTGAGTAAGGAAGAGGCCAGACAGTGGCACGACAGCCAGACGGAGCAACCTTCCATCTACGTGGACGAGGGGGAAATGCTGAGCAAGGTGGCGGAAGAGAAGAGCAGAACCATCAATGTGGCGTTCGTAGGTAACCCGAACTGTGGCAAGACCTCCTTGTTCAACATAGCGGGAAATGCACACGAACGAGTGGGAAACTACTCAGGAGTCACTGTAGATGCCAAGAAGGGCGAACTGAAGTTCAACGGCTACCACATCAACATATACGATCTGCCAGGCACTTACTCTCTGAGCGCATATACACCTGAGGAGTTGTACGTCAGGAAATACATCATAGAGCAGACACCTGATGTCATAATCAATGTGGTGGACGCCAGTAACCTTGAGCGCAATCTCTACCTCACCACTCAGATAATAGACATGGACGTGCCTATTGTGATGGCGCTGAACATGTATGACGAGTTCCGCGAGAGTGGCAACCAACTCGACATCGGCCTGCTGGGAAAACTCCTGGGAATACCAATCATCCCTACAATAGGTCGTACCGGAGAGGGTGTCAGCGAACTGCTACAGACTGTCATCGATGTCTGCACCAAAGACTCACAGTCACCCTTCAGGCATATCCATGTCAATCATGGGAAACTCATAGAAGACGCCATTGAGGAACTCGAAGTACCGATACGTGAGAACCCCGAACCCCATCATAACTATTCAGGTAGGTTTCTTGCCATAAAACTCTTAGAGAACGACCGGCAAGTCGAAGGATTCATACAAAGTCTGCCGAACGCCGAGCAGATTATGTTCAAGCGTTCACTATGTCAGCAGGCCATCAGGGACGAATGGAACGAAGACTCTGAGAGTGCCATGACCGACGCAAAATATGGTTTCATACAGGGTGCGCTGAAAGAATGTTTCGTCAGGAAATACAGAAGAATCCCGAGCCGTGTGCTGACCAAGAGAATTGATGCCGTAGTGACGAACAGATGGTTCGGATATGTGGTGTTCTTGCTGCTGATGTACCTGATGTTCTACTGTACTTACGCCATCGGACAGTTTCCGATGGACTGGATTGACTCAGTGGTGGGATGGATCAGTGACACGGTCACGCAAAACATGCCTGAAGGAATTCTGAAAGCCCTCATGGTAGATGGTGTCATATCAGGTGTCGGAGGAGTGATTGTTTTTCTGCCCAACATACTGATTCTCTATGCGTTTATCTCCTGGATGGAAGACAGCGGCTACATGGCGAGAGTTGCTTTCATCATGGATAAGATAATGCACAGGATGGGACTCCACGGAAAGTCGTTCATACCGATGATTATGGGTTTCGGATGCAGCATCCCTGCAGTGATGGCGACAAGGACTATTGAAGACCGTAAGTCAAGACTTATCACCATGCTTATCGTGCCGCTTATGTCATGCTCCGCACGTCTTCCAATCTATATCATTCTCATTGGGGCATTCTTCCCACATCATGAAGCGTTGGTGCTTTTCGGACTGTATCTTACCGGTATAGTGATGAGTGTGTTGATGGCGCATCTGTTCAGCAAGTTCGTGGTCAAGGGCGATACGAGTCCGTTCGTAATGGAACTTCCACCTTACCGCTTGCCATCTGCCAAATCAGTCACCCGTCATACCTGGGAAAAGGGCAAGCAGTATCTTCGTAAGATGGGAACCACCATACTCGCAGCAAGTATCATCATCTGGGTGCTCTCGTACTTTCCTCACACCGACGGACTTTCAGAAGAAGCGCGTATGGAGCAAAGCTACATCGGTCAGTTGGGCAAGTTTGTGGAGCCCGCCATAAGACCTTGCGGTCTCGGATGGAAAGAAGGAGTCAGTCTCATCTCCGGCATCGGTGCAAAGGAAATCGTGGCATCGACGATGGGTGTACTATATTCCGGCGACCAGGCTGAGATGGCAAGAGCCCCATACGGAGGTGAGGAAGCAGGAGAAGATAGCAGTTCTCGTCTTTCCAAGATTATCGCGAACGGCGGGATGACCCCTGCCGCGGCACTTGCGTTAATGGTATTCGTACTGCTGTATGTTCCATGCATCCCTACCTGCATAGTCATCAGCCATGAGTCGGGACATTGGAGATGGGCTTTGTTCACCATTATGTATTCAATGGTTCTTGCGTGGCTTTGTTCAATGATAATCTATCAGTCAGCAGTGCTGATTTTGTAATTACCTTATTAACAAACAACTTAATCAAAAACAAAAATGAAAAAAATCTTCACCCTCGTTGCTCTTATGTGTGCAGCAACAACAATCTACGCTCAGGACATCTTCGTAGGTGGTGGTCTTGGCTACACTTCAGAAAAGACAAATGAATCAGGACGTATTAAGAATCTTGAGTTTACTCCAGAGATTGGCTTCATGTTCAATGAGCGCAACTCGTTTATCCTTGGTTTGGGATATGGTTACTGCAAGGATGGCGGTGACGAACTTCACAAAGTCTCTTTGCTTCCTTACTACGAACATTCCATTCCACTGACAGACAAACTTTCCTTCAACCTCGACCTCGGACTGGAGTTTTGTCGTGTCTGTGGTGAGGAGAATCTTGTGGACGTATGGGGAGCTGTAGGACTTGAGTATATGTTGAACGACCATTGGAGCACAAGCCTCAATGCTGACGTGTTCAGTATCGGAAGAATCACAGTTGACAATGACGGTCCTGAGACCAATTTCTGCGATTTCCATCTCTTCAAGACTGAGTGCCTCTCCGTAGGCTTCAACTATTATTTCTGATTGAATGCAGGATTTGGCTGTCATAATCATCGTGTCGTTGGCAATCGTGTTCACAGCGTGGAAACTGTATGAGAGGTTCTCCGGCAAAGGGAAAACCGGTTCACCATGTGATGACAAGTCCCGGTGTGATGGTTGCGACGCTGATTGCAAGTTAAGACGATGATTCCGATGCCCCCGAAAGACATCCAACAGTTGCAGAGAAGATACTACCAATATCTGAAGTTAGAGAAGTCATTCTCTGATAATACCGTGGAGGCCTACCAAAGGGATCTGAAGAAGTTCACCGAGTTTGCTGAGGCGGAGAAAATCAACCTCATGTCGCCTGCGCTGAACGATTTCCATCAGTTTTCTGCGATTCTTATCGACCTCGGCATTCACCCACTATCCTTATCCCGGATTCTTTCCGGGGTAAGGAGTTTCTACAGATTTCTCCTTATGTCAGGAGAGATTGATGATGACCCGACGGAACTTCTTGAATTTCCGCAAAGGCCAAAACACTTACCGGATGTTCTTACTGTGGATGAAGTGGACAGTATCATGCAGGCGATAGACCTGTCACAGACTGAAGGCCAGAGGAACAAAGCCATGATTGAGGTTTTGTTCAGTTGTGGACTCCGAGTGAGCGAACTCTGTAACCTGAAAATCTCAGACTTGTATCTAGACGAAGGTTTCATACGTGTTGTAGGTAAAGGCGCAAAACAACGACTGGTGCCTATCTCCTCAAAAGCCATTGAAGAACTCCGATTATATTTTGTTGACAGGAATGCCATAGATGTCAAACAAGGATATGAAGACTATGTCTTTGTAAGCAACCGCCGCAAGAAGAACCTGTCACGCATCATGGTGTTCCACATTATCAAGGAGCTCGTTGAACTCGCCGGCATCAGAAAAACCGTAAGCCCACATACTTTCAGGCATAGTTTTGCCACCTGCCTCCTTGATGGCGGCGCAAACCTCAGAGCAATACAGACTATGCTGGGCCACGAGTCGATAAACACCACGGAAATGTATCTGCACATTAATACGATACACCTACGGGAAGAACTTATGAACCACCATCCTCGCTACATGAAAAACCGCAGCCGGGTCTGAAGTGCACATAGTCGTTGATGATTTTTCTCTTTTTGTTTGCTTCTGCGATATTATTTTTGTAATTTTGTCACGAAATAAAAGACGCAGTTATGTCGAGATACCTTGATCCTCGTGCCGACCTCACTTTCAAGAGGATATTTGGTGAGCATAAGAATCTGCTCATATCCTTTCTTAATGCCATGCTCCCACTTAAAGATGGATGTGAGATAGTGAGCATTGAGTACCTTCCTACCGAACTTGTACCTGAGACTCCGATGGAAAAGAAAAACTCCATTGTTGATGTGCGCTGTCTTGACACTATGAAGCGTTCTTTTATAGTGGAGATGCAGATGCACTGGCAGCCATGGTTCATGCAACGTATGCTTTTCAATGCTTCAAAAGTATATGTTAACCAACTTGACAAGGGCATCGACTATGAACAGCTGATGCCGGTATATGCCCTTGCATTAGTTAATGAAAACTATGAGGATGGCGAAGATTTTTACCATCACTATTCCATCGTGGAGGATCAACACAATGAGCGAGTACTTGAAGGTATGGAGTTCGTGTTCGTGGAACTGAAGAAGTTTCGACCGGCAGACTATTCTTCAAAGAAAATGCAAGTGCTCTGGATGCGCTTTCTCACCGAAATTCACGATAACACTTATACCGTTGACAACGAATTACTTGACAACGACGAGATTCGCACAGCCATTGGCATTCTTGAAAGGTCAGGATATACAGAGGCTCAGATGTATGCTTATGATAAATTCTGGGATGCGGTTCGCATAGAGAACTCATGGGTGACGTACACAGAGAAACATAAAGTCGAATGGCAGGAAGAAAGTCGCGCCAAAGGTTTAGCTGAAGGTATCGTCGAAGGCAGAGCAAAGGGCATCGTCGAGGGTATAGCAAAGGGCATCGTCGAAGGCAGAGCAAAGGGCATCGTCGAAGGCAGAGCGGAAGGCAGGGCGGAAGGCAGAGCGGAAGGCAGAGCGGAAGGTATAGCAGACAGAAATGTCGAAATAGCCAGATTTATGTTAGCAGACCATATGCCTATATCCATGATTGCAAGATATTCCGGTCTTAGTGAAGAAGAAATCAGCAACCTCTGAGAAATACTAACTCTAAATAGGTTATCAGTAGTCCCAAATCGACGCTGATGAAGAATGTCTATGTAAAAGTGGGTTCTAAAAATTCGCCGAATAAATAGTAAATTCACAACTATGGGTGATATGGTTCTTTTCAGCGCTTTTGGCTTTGTTCCGAGCAGATTGCCGTTTATCAGCCAGTCATGAAGCCCGCATAATTCCTTACTTCCGCACAGCAACCAGCTCGGAACAAAACTCAAAATCGCAAGAAATGAATTTATAGAACCCACCTAAACTGATTTTTCGCTAATAGTGTTGAAAGCATTTTGGTTTCGTCAAGCGTTTGCAATGGTTAAAACATTTTTCTATATGGTATAAACATTAGGAAGTTGTTTTTAACCATTACTTTTGGCATAAAATAACAAAAACAGCACTTGTTTCTCCTTTTTTTTTAGTAAATTTGCGCCATTATTTTAATTTACGATATAAAATGGCACAAGAAGATGTTTTTAAGAAAGTGGTTTCCCACTGTAAGGAATATGGGTTCGTCTTCCCATCAAGTGATATCTATGACGGACTTGGAGCCGTGTATGATTACGGTCAAAATGGTGTTGAGCTGAAGAACAACATTAAGCAGTACTGGTGGCAGAGCATGGTACTCATGCACGAGAATATCGTAGGTATTGACTCATGTATCTTCATGCATCCTACGATTTGGAAGGCGTCTGGTCACGTTGATGCATTCAACGACCCATTAATCGATAACCGCGACTCTAAGAAAAGATATCGTGCGGATGTTCTGATAGAAGACCAAATAGCAAAATACGACGAGAAGATAGAAAAAGAAGTTGCGAAAGCCAAGAAACGTTTTGGAGATTCTTTCAATGAAGAGCAATACCGTTCTACAAGTCCGCGCGTTCTCGAAGAGACTCAGAAGCGTGATGCGCTCCACGAACGTTATCAGAAAGCAATGAATGAAAACAATCTTGAAGCACTCCGTCAGATAATTCTCGATGAAGGTGTGGTATGTCCTATTAGCGGTACGCGCAACTGGACGGAGGTACGTCAGTTCAACCTCATGTTCAAGACCGAGATGGGAAGCACGGCAGAAGGAGCTTCGACCATTTATTTGCGTCCTGAAACTGCTCAGGGTATTTTCGTCAACTACCTCAACGTCCAGAAGACAGGGAGGATGAAAATACCGTTTGGAATCGCACAGATAGGTAAGGCATTCCGTAACGAGATTGTGGCACGCCAGTTTATTTTCCGTATGAGGGAGTTCGAACAGATGGAGATGCAGTTTTTTATTAAGCCCGGAACAGAACTTGACTGGTTTGCCCAGTGGAAAGCCACCCGTATGGCATGGCATCAGAATCTGGGTTTCGGGGCAGAGAACTATCGTTTCCATGATCACGACAAACTTGCTCATTATGCCAATGCTGCTACTGACATTGAGTTCAGGATGCCATTCGGCTTCAAGGAAGTCGAGGGGATACACTCACGTACGAACTTCGACCTCTCTCAGCATGAGAAGTTCTCAGGCAAGAGCATCAAGTACTTTGACCCTGATACCAACGAAAGCTATACTCCATATGTGATAGAGACAAGCATTGGTGTTGATCGTATGTTCCTCAGCATCATGTGTCACAGTTATCAAGAAGAACAGTTAGAGAATGGCGAGACGCGCGTGGTTCTCCGTCTGCCTGCTGCTTTAGCGCCTGTCAAACTTGCAGTCTTCCCTCTTACTAAGAAAGACGGTCTTCCTGAGAAGGCTCGCTCAATCATCAATGATCTGAAGTTCCACTTCAACTGCCAGTATGAGGAGAAAGACACCATCGGCAAACGATATCGTCGTCAGGATGCAATAGGCACTCCTTATTGCGTTACCGTTGACCATCAGACTCTTGAGGATAACACGGTCACACTCCGCTTCCGTGACACGATGGAACAGACCCGTGTGAAAGTCGAGGATTTGTGTCCTATGATAGAGAAGGAAGTGACCATCACAAGCCTCCTAAAGAAACTACCATGAAACAGAAACAGACTCTGCTTTTGCTTTCAGTTACTGTGCTGACATTCCTGGTTCTGTCTTCATGCGAGGAGAAAACAGGAGAGTCGGAATACAATGACTGGGAAAACAGGAATAAGACCTTCATCGACTCCATCGCCAAGGTGGCCAGCACTAACGCTGATGGTTCGTGGAGGATTATCAAGGCTTATACATTAGGCGATTCTACTGCCATCTACACAGGGCAGACGAACCGTTTCATATATGTCAGGACACTCCGGGACAGCAAAAGTGTGCAGAAGCCACTTTATGGGGACTCTGTCAGGGTACATTACTATGGACGTCTTATCCCATCAAAGACATACCCTTTAGGATACAACTTTGACAAGAGCTACATCGGAGACACTCTCGCATCCAAAACTGATGTACCTGCTTTGCTCAGCGTCGCCAACACTGTAGTCGGATTCTCCACGGCACTCCAGAATATGGCAGTTGGTGACAGATGGGTGGTATATATCCCTCATGAGCTCGGTTATGGTACTGTTGAGAGGACCTCAATACCAGCCTATTCGTCACTCATTTTTGAAATGGAACTGGCGAAGATTTACAGGAAAGGCATTGACACAAATACATCATGGCATTAGTCACTCTTTGTTCAATCCCCCGGATAGTAGTATCATTGCGGCTGCCATGCTCGGCGGTCATTAAAACAGAATTATATGAAAATAGCGATAGTAGGCGTCAGTGGCGCTGTCGGACAGGAGTTCCTCCGTGTTCTTGACGAACGTAATTTCCCGATGGACGGATTAGTCCTCTTCGGCTCGAGTCGCAGTGCCGGACGTAAGTACGAATACCGTGGTAATGAATATATCGTCAAGGAACTTTGCCACAACGACGACTTCAAGGGCATAGACATCGCCTTCACTTCCGCCGGAGCAGGTATCTCAAAGGAATTTGCAGCAGACATCACTCGTTTCGGAACCGTGATGATAGACAATTCCAAGGCGTTCCGAATGGACAGCGACGTGCCGTTGGTAGTTCCGGAGTGCAATGCCGAGGACGCCCTCAACCACCCAAGAGGTATCATAGCCAACCCTAACTGTACCACCATCATGATGGTCGTCGCCCTTAAGCCTATTGATAATCTCTCTCACATATCCCGTATTCATATTGCCAGTTATCAGTCAGCATCAGGTGCCGGAGCATCAGCCATGGCTGAACTTGAGCAGCAATACAGAGAAGTTCTGGACGGCAGACCGGTGACAGTAAGCAAATTTGCATACCAACTGGCTTACAACGTGATCCCTCAGATTGATGAATTCCTCGAGAGCGGATATACAAAAGAAGAGCAGAAAATGTTTGATGAGACACGTAAGATTCTGCACTCCGATGTACGTTGCTCGGCGATGTGTGTCAGAGTCCCATCCCTCCGTTCCCATTCAGAAGCCGTATGGATCGAGACGGAACATCCGTTGTCTGTGGAGGAGGTCAGTCAGGCACTCCGCGAAGCGCCAGGAGTCATCCTCCAGGACGACCCCGCCAACAGGCAATACCCGATGCCACTTTATACAGCCGGCAAGGACGAGGTGTTCGTCGGGCGCATACGTAAGGACTATGCAAATGACAACGGTATCACATTCTGGCTCTCCGCCGACCAGATACGTAAAGGAGCCGCTCTGAATGCCGTCCAGATAGCCGAATATCTGATAGCGAACAAATAGCAACCGCAAGCGGCAGCTCTTTCCGCTGTCGCATTCACCATCCGGTAGTCTTTGACCACCAATACCCGATATAGGACTCAATGACCCAATTCCTCGACCTGAACCTCCCGATACAAGACCCGACATGGATTTTCTTCCTTGTCCTGCTTGTCATCCTCATGGCGCCTCTGGTATTCAACCGACTCCGGATACCTCATCTCATCGGCATGATCATTGCCGGCGTACTAGTTGGGGAACATGGTCTCAACCTCCTTGAACGTGATGCGAGTTTTGAGATATTCGGGAAAGTCGGAATGTACTACATCATGTTGCTTGCAGGACTCGAGATCGACATGGAAGGATTCAAGCAGAACATCTCAAGGGGCATGAAGTTCGGCGCACTGACAACACTCATCCCGTTCGCCTTCGGATTTGTCTCTGGATTCTACTTGTTAGGGTATCCTGCCGCGACATCCCTTCTCCTAGCATGTATATTCGGATCACATACGCTCGTATCCTATCCTATCATCTCGCGATACGGTCTTCAGAGAAATCCAGCAGTCAGCATCTCCATTGCCGCCACTATGATTGCCCTGCTCACCACTCTCCTGATTCTTGCCATTCTCTCAGGAAGTTACAGGGGTGACAACGGCCTGTGGTTCTGGACGTGCTTCATCATAAAATTCTCAGCCTATTTTGCAGGACTGTTCTTCTTGTTTCCAAGAATCATCAGATGGTTCTTTAAGCGTTTCCGCGACAGGATAGTGCAGTTCACCTTTGTCATCACTATGGTGTTCTTCGCCGCGGTGATGGCAGAACTTTGCGGAATCGAAGGGCTGGTCGGCGCATTCATGGCAGGACTGATTTTCAATCGTTTCATTCCACGAACCATACCTTTGATGAACCGCATCGAATTTGTGGGCAATGCGTTGTTCATACCCTACTTCCTTGTCGGCGTCGGAATGTTGGTCAATCTGAGACCTATGTTTACCGACACCTCAGCCATGTTGGTCGCACTGGTGATTGTCGTTTTCAGTACCTTCTCCAAATTCCTGGCGTCACATGTGGCAGGATTGTCGTTCGGCTTCTCTGCTCCAAGGCGGCTCATGATGTTCGGGCTATCCGAAGCCCATGCGGCAGGAGCCATTGCCATGGTCATGGTGGGAGCCGGTCTTCAGATTGCTCCGGGCGTACCGTTGATGAGCAACGCCGTACTTAATGGCGTCGTAGTAATGATACTTGTCTCCTGTATTATCAGTTCCATAGCGACCGACGCCGGAGCACGACGGCTCACCTTGGCTGAGACCAAAGGACAAGCGGCAAAAGATGGTGCGTACGAAGGTGATGACGAGAAAATACTCGTCACGTTGAATGACTATGACAGCATTGACAACATACTCCACACAGCCATCATGATGCGAAACGCTCGTATGAACCGGGGACTAATCTGCCTCAATGTGGTCAATGACAACGATAGGCTGAATGCTGATGAGAACCAGAAGAAAAGCAAGGAATGTCTGGCGAAGGCTCACGAATTATGCACTTCAGCCGACGTGCCAGTTCAGGTACAGAGCCGCCTCGCAGTCAATCTCGTCAACGGAGTCGTACATGCCCTTCGTGAGAACGATGCATCCGAGATTATCATAGGCATGCACAAGCAGATTGACTATGACAAGTCACTCTTAGGCAGTTTCGCACAAGGACTGCTCCAGGGAATGTCCCGGCAGGTCATTATCGTCCGATATAACATGCCTGTGAACACATTGCGCAAGATTCATGTAGCAGTGCCTGATGATGCGGAATTCGAGAAAGGCTTCCTTCGGTGGGTAGAACGACTTGCGCGGATGGCGGAACAAATCGGGTGCAAGATTGACTACTACGCAAATGGAAGAACACTTGAGACCATTAGGTCACATAACCAGAAGCATCATAAAAGCCTGCGCGGCAGTTATCTCAGAAAAGACGGCTGGAGAGATCTCTCAAATTTATGCGACACGGTCAAGGAAGACCATTTGCTGGTAGTCGTGTCTGCGCGACCAGACAGCGTCAGCTATCAGAAACCAATGACGAAACTGTCTAAGCACTTGCAGGAATGGTTCTCACACTGCAGCCTCATGGTAATATATCCAGACCAACTCGGCAATAACACCGACTCCTCTTCCTTATTCAATCCTATTAATTAGCGTTTATAAATCAACCGCCTATCGTTTACGAGAAGACATGATCACAACAACAAACATAACCAAGCGTTTCGGAGACCTTCAGGTCCTCAAAGGCATCGACCTACACATAGCACGAGGTGAGGTGGTGAGTATCGTAGGCCCGAGCGGAGCAGGCAAGACCACTCTGCTCCAGATCATCGGCACATTGGACACACCGGACACCGGGACTGTGATCATTGACGGAGTTGATGTCTGCCGACTCCGTAGGAACGAGATGGCCACATTCCGCAACAGGCACATCGGATTCGTATTCCAGTTCCACCAGCTTCTTCCCGAATTCACCGCCATTGAGAACATCATGATACCGGCACTCATTGCCGGAGAACCACGAAAGGCGACAAAGGAACAAGCCTCCGAACTGCTCGAGATGATGGGGCTATATGACCGCGCAAGCCATAAACCGACCCAACTCTCAGGTGGAGAGAAACAACGTATTGCAGTGGCACGGGCACTCATGAACCATCCTTCTGTCATCCTCGCCGACGAGCCATCGGGAAGTCTTGACACGAAGAACAAAGCCGAACTGCATCAGTTGTTCTTCGACCTGAGAGACCGACTCGGACAGACTTTCGTCATCGTGACCCATGACGAGAACCTTGCGAGGCTGACCGACAGAACCATCCACCTCAATGACGGAATGATACAGACCGACGAAACAAATACAGAACAATGAACTTAGGAAAAAGAAACCAGATGAAAGTCTGCCGTATCGTGGATTTCGGAGTATATCTCGATGGCGGCGACAAGGGCGACGTACTCCTGCCGAAAAGATACGTACCGCATGGATGCCGCGTGGGTGATGAACTTGACGTGTTCCTGTATCTCGACCAGGAAGAGCGTCTGATAGCCACGACAGAGCACCCTCTCGTCGAAGTAGGACAAATCGCATATCTCGAGGTGAAATGGACCAACCAGTTTGGCGCTTTCCTTGACTGGGGGCTTATGAAAGACCTCTTCTGTCCGTTCCGTGAACAGAAAATGCGAATGCAACAAGGACGGAAATACATAGTATGCTGCTACGTTGACAGTCTCACATACAGAATCGTCGCTTCGGCTAAAATCGAGAAATTCCTATCAAAGGAACTCCCGCCTTACCATCATGGCGACGTAGTGCAAGTCCTCATACAACAGAAGACGGAACTTGGCTTCAAGGCCATCGTCGAAGGAAAGTACAGTGGGCAGATATACCAGAACGAGTTGTTCCGCGACATCCACACAGGTGATGAACTGCAAGCTTTCGTCAAGAATGTCCGAGAAGACGGGAAAATAGACCTCATACTACAGGAGCAAGGTCAAAAACACGTGATTGACTTCTCGAAACAATTGCTTGAGTTCATACAGATGAACGACGGCAGATGTTCGTACCATGACAAGAGCCCTGCGGAAGACATCTACGCCCAGTTCGGAGTAAGCAAGAAAGTCTTCAAGAAAGCAGTCGGAGACCTCTATAAGAAAAATCTCATACTCATTCACGAGAATGGTCTGACCCTGCAACAAAATGCAGAGTCATAACGTCAAATATCAAACAACCCGACAGTCATAAAACCCAAGGAATTATGGATTTCAACAATCGTGTTTTGGAAAGAAGCCGCTCCAACCGCATGCTCGGAGGCATCTGTGGTGGAATGGGAAAGTATCTCAACATGGACCCCACTATCATCAGGGTTCTCTATGTGCTGCTGACCCTGTTTACGGTCTTCTGCGGAATCATCGCCTACATAGTCCTTCTATTTGTCATACCAGAAGAAAGAGGCTGAACACACCATGCTGAGCAGCTCCACCCGGCAGGTGGAATATGGCCTGTCAGTGGAACCGTCATGCGTCCAATCTTCTTTACGGTCAGGAAACGCCCCCAAATCGGTCATTAGCGTTATGAAGACCGATGGCGCATGTACATCTTTCCGTGGACACTCCAAATCCAAGAAGACCCGGTAATATCGCCCAGCAATGTCAAACCGTCCACCGGACTGCGAAAGTCCGTGGACGGTTTTTGCGTTGAAGAACTCCGAGACTGCGCTTAAAACTATCGAAGACTGCGCTTAAAACTATCGGAGACTGCGCTTAAAACTATCGGAGACTGCGCTTAACATTACCCACTTGTTAGTAACAACTATATACCACCTGTTAGTAACAACTATATACCACTTGTTAGTAACAGGTATATACCACCTGTTAGTAACAGGTATATACCACTTGTTAGTAACAGGTATATACCACTTGTTAGTAACAGAAATATAGTTTTGTCCGTAATCGTGGATAATGTCATGCGCACTATTGCGATGTCCCGTGCGTAGTATTGCCAAATGGCGTGCGGTGTGTCAGCCTCTGGCGACCCATCGGAGATTGTTTGTCGGATAATGATGCTGCAAAGGTAATCATTTATGGTGGGTTCCATGAAGGGGTGTTCTATTAATTATTCAGTGAATTTATAGAACCCACCTTCCGTTATCTCACGACAAAAGCCAGTGTTTGCGAGACGAGAGTTCCTGCCGAGAATGTCACGGTGAAGTTCTCTGGGCTGTCAGAGGTGCGGATGATGGTCAGGATGCGTCCTTCGAAGAACTTGGGTGCGGTACTTCGGAAACTTTCCATGTCATTGGGAGATGCGTTTCCGGAGATAACCTGGCTTTTTATTCTGGCAGACGTGGCAACAGTGACCTTACGGTCGGACAGAGGGACAAGATTACCTTCGTGATCCACCAACTCAACCGTTACGAACGCAAGGTCCTGGCCATCTGCTCTCAGGCGTGTCCTGTCACAGATGACTCTGAGGGATGACGGCTCACTGAAGGAATGGAGCGAGCTCGATGAGCCTTCCTTCCTGCCGTCGTAGGTGACTGCCCTCAATTCGCCTGGCTCGTAAGCGACCTGGAATCTCGCTGTGTAGTTGCTGTCAACGCTCTGCGTGCCAATGACCTTCTTGTTGAGATACAGACGTACCTTCTGCGCCTTGGAATAGACTTTCACCGTCCGCTTGAGACCTGCTGAGTCAGAGGGCATATACCCCCACCAGTTGTGTTCTATTGGCCAGCCCCATCCGCTGACGATGTTCTTGGCTCCATCCGGTATGGCCTCCTCCACTGCGATGGCTATAGGTTGTCTGTCCCATACCACGTCGCGATAGTAGGACTGCGGCTTCTTCTGGCCAATCAGGTCGATATCCCCACACCAGCCATTGAAATAAGGCCAGTTCATGAAAAAGGGATTGTCCTCACCTTCACGCAACATGAGAGAATGCCCTATTCCAGCCTCTCCGAGATAGTCGCTCGCGGTCCATACGAACTCGCCGAGTACATAGGGATGCCGTTCGACCATCCTCCAGTTCATGGCTGCCTCTTTCGGGTAGGTCTCAGTTGCCACCATATACAATTCAGGGAAGGAGTCATGGTCGGCTTCGTAGTTCTGCCAAAGGTAGTTATACCCCACAACGTCCAACGACCGCCATGCTTTCGGCGCATCGTCTTTCCAGTCCATCGGTCCGTTGTCCCATCCGCAGAGTGCAGCGGTGACTGGACGTGTGTCGTCCAACGAGCGGACGATTCTCCGCATCTGGTCGGCGGCACGTTGCGCTTTCTCTGAATGGCGTCCGGGAATCTCGTTGCCCAAACTCCACATGATCACACTCGGGTGGTTGCGGTCACGTAGTATCATGTCTGTCAGATCCTGACGGTAGAAGTCGGGAAAACAGTTATGGTAATCGTTTGTGTTCTTCGCGACGTACCACTGATCGAAACACTCGTCAATCACCATCAGCCCGATACTGTCGCAAGCTTGCATGAAATGCTCTGACTGCAAGTTGTGTGAACAGCGCACTGCATTGTACCCCTGCTCTTTAAGAATCTGAAGTCTGCGGTCTTCGGCTTTGTCCAACGACGCCGAGCCAAGAAGTCCGAGGTCATGGTGTAGGCATCCTCCTTTCAGCAGGACAGGCACACCGTTGAGAAGCAGTCCATGCACCGGTGACAGTTCGACAGTCCTAATACCATACCTGAACTCGTTTCCGCCGACTCTCATCGTATATAAATAAGGTGTCTCTGGCGACCACAGTTTCGGATTGCGTATGACCCTCGAGAACTGGCGCACACCTTTCACCCAGAAGGACACCACCGCCTTGCTCTCAGTGGCCGATTCCGTCTTGATGAACACGTCGCGTGGATTTATGAATCCTTCGTTCTGATACTCCAGCCACACATGACGGTATATCCCTGACCCGGAATACCAACGGGAATTTGGCTCTTTGTTCTCGACTTTGACGAGCAGTTCTGTCTCGGAAGGATAGCCCTCGCTCTCAGACCTCAGTACAGACAGGTCCACCCTGAAGCCATGATAACCATAGTGGTTCTTCGCCACCTCCCGGCCATCGAGGAAGACCGTAGCCTGATTATAGACTCCTTCGAAATAGATGAATGGTGTGCCGGCCTGACTTCTGTCAATATGCAAGACCTTCCTGTACCAGGCTGTTCCGCCCTTCATGAAACCCACCTGATAGTCACCGTCGCGGAAGAACGGTCCGACATCGCCTTTCTGCTCCACGGACCAGTCATGTGGCAGTGTCACATCACAGAAATCCACATCGAACAACATGGGGTTCCTATCTGTCAATGCGAACTGCCAGCCGCTGTCAATACGAACCCTGTGCAACGGGTTGCCTACTGAGTAGGCCGCCACGTCGCACAGGGCGAAAATCAACAAAAAGAATAGTCTCTTGCTCGAAGTCATCTGGCTGTTTACTTGCATACAGCTTCGATCACAAACGTGAAGTCGTAGTCCTGATAAGGCATCTGATACTGACGCAGAGGCCAGGCTCCCCATGAGTTCACGCAACCAACACCCATCTGCTTCTGTGCCACGTGCACGCTGCTGAACGGACGAGGTGTCAGGTCTCCGGAGTGACGCTGACCCTTTTCCGTAGAAGGATCGAGGTCATCATAAGTATAAGGTATGGTCTGGCACTCCATCGGGGCATCGCTGAAGAATTTCAGGCCACGGCCGGAGTTGTCAACCACCTTCCACCAGCGCACCTGAGTCTTGTTACCTGATTCCTGAGGACGGACGTAGCCATAATACTGTTCAGCCACCTTCTGGCTATATACGTCGATATTGGCAAATCCCTGACGGTCTATGTAGTTCTCCTGAGGTCCCTTGCCGTAGAACTCTATCTTGTCATACTGCTCCGGCATGTCAAGTTTCATGCCGTAGCGAAGCATCTGAGGGATATTGCGTGTGTTCTCGCCAGCCATGAGGTTCTGGTTGACAACGATTGCTCCGTCTGGAGTGACAGTATAAGTGAGCACCAGTTTAGGCTGGGCCGGGGTTGCCGGGCTCTGGTTGTTCTGACCTCTGCGCTGACCTGCCTGAGCACCTATGCTGAAACTGTATTCCGCCTTGACGACCACGTTGCCATCGCTCTCGTCGGCATTGAAAGCAGTGAGCCGCAAATTCGGATTCCTCCATGCCCTCATACTGCGCTGCATGCCAGCGCCATGGTCGTTGTCTGTCGGGGCGCGCCAGAAATCAGGAGTCAGCTGACTGCCGTCCTGAAGCATCGGCTTGCCGTTCACGTCGATGAAGGAGATGAAGCCGTTACTGCGGTTGAACGTCACTGCCATGTCACCAGCCGTCACCTTGACGAAAGCAGGGCGTGAATCCAGTTTAGCAGGCGTGAGAGTTGTCTTCTTGGCAACGAGCGACTGAATGTCAGGGAACTTGTACTCCTGTATGACGAACTGCTGATGGGCAATCTGCTGGCCATTCTCCTTGTATGAGAGATTGAGCACCACTTCCTTGTCCTTCAGGTTCTCCGTCGCGTATTTGCGGAAATGCGCGATTACGTTCTCGATAGGAATGAGGGCTGACTTCTGTGGAGCAACCTTGAGGTTGGAGACGTTGAACGAACCGCCTCCGATGGTCTTGCCTTCAGCCTTGACCTGATATTCGAGGTCGCAAGCAAGTGGGACGAAGAAATTCTCATTGAAGACGGTCAGTTTGTTGCCTTCGAGGGTCGTCCACACATTCTGGTAATAGTACTGCACTTCGTAGGCATGAGGGTTCAGGCTGCGGTCAGGGGCGATGACACCATTGCAGTTGAAGTTATTGTCACTCGGACGGAAACGGCCGAAGTCGCCACCGTAAGCCCATATCTGCTTGCCTGTCACCTTGCTTGTGGAACGGAGACCCTGATCGATGAAGTCCCAGATGTAGCCACCTTGATAGTTCGGGTACTTGCGCACGAGATCCCAGTATTCCTTGAAACCGCCGATGCTGTTGCCCATTGCGTGAGCATACTCGCACTGGATGAGAGGCCGTGTGTTGTCTTTGTTCTGGCCATATCGCTCGCAGTCTTCGTAACCATAGTACATAGGGCAGAATATGTCACTCTTGCCGCTGTTGTCTTTCTCCCAGAGGGCGCGCTCATACTGGCAAGGACGGCTTGGGTCGTATTGCTTCACCCAGTCATAGGAGTCGGAGAAGTTCTTGCCGTAACCGGCCTCGTTGCCAAGCGACCATACTATGATGGCTGAATGGTTCTTGTATGTCTTCAGGTGATGGTACTGACGCTGAAGGTGCATGAGATGGAAGTCCTCCCTCTTCGCAAGCGTACCGTCGCCATAGCCCATGCCGTGGCTTTCGATGTTGGTCTCGGAGGTCATGTAGATGCCCATCTTGTCACACAGACGATACCAGCGCGGGTCGTCAGGGTAGTGGCACGTGCGCACGGCATTGACGTTGAGGAGTTTCATCACCTCGATATCCTTGATCATCTGCTCCTCGCTGACTACATAGCCGAAGTCAGGATCCAGTTCGTGACGGTCAACACCCTTTATCAGTATAGGCTGCCCATTCACGAGAAGCTGCGCGTTCTTGATTTCCACCTTGCGGAAACCGACTTTCTGAGGTATCACCTCAAGCACATTGCCCTTCCCGTCCTTTGCCACGGAGTACAGGGTGTAGAGGTAAGGTGACTCGGCGCTCCATTTGTTGACATTACTCAACCTTAACGAACAGTCGAGACTATTCCCTTTGGCTTGGAGCGTCTCGTTATAGACCTCCTTGCCATCCGCATCCACAAGGGAGAGGTCAACTGACTTAACTCCGGTCTGACTGACAATCACGTTCAGTACTCCGTCCTTATATCCGTTCTCAAGGTCAGGTGTGATGAAGAGGTCATTGATGCGTGCTTTCGGAGTAGAGTACAGGTAGCATTCACGAGCGATTCCGCTCAGACGCCAGAAGTCCTGGTCCTCGAGATAGCTGCCGTCGCACCAACGGAACACCTGCATGGCGATGAGGTTCTCCTTGCCTGGCACGAGGAACTTGGTCACGTCAAACTCTGCAGCGACCTTCGCATCCTCACTGTATCCGACGTATTCACCGTTGACATAGACCGTCACGTTGCTGGTAGCCGAACCAATGTGCATGAACACTTTGCTGCCCTTCCACTCGGCGGGAATCCGGAATGTCCGACGATATGAGCCTACATGGTTTGCCTTGACGCCCACATGAGGAGGGTTGGTCTCCCAGTCATGCCGCCATGCCCAGCTGGTGTTGACATACACGGCATTGCCGAAACCGTTGAGTTCCCACATTCCCGGAACGGGCATCTTGTCCCATGAAGAGTCATTGTATCCTACCTGATAGAAATCAGTAGGACGCTCGTCTGCGTTCTCGACCCATCTGAAGTTCCAGTCGCCTTCAAGTGACAGGTAACGAGCCGACTGGGTCTTGTCATCGACTGACGCAAGAGCCTTGTTCTCATAAGCGAAGAAGTCGGCATGGTCTTCCATGCGGTTGTCCTCATTGATTGCCGGATTGTTCCAGTAGTTGTGCTGGGCAAAGCCTGCTGTTGCCAGCAGCACGGCACAAACAGCAGTCTGTAATCTGAATGTTCTCATAGTTGATTAATAATTAATTGGTTTATGATATTTTGGGTGTTATCTGAAATTCTTGTTGTCGATATATACCTCCAGGACCTCAGTCCTGCCATATTCGCCTTCAGGTACGAGGTCGATGTCGGCACACTCCATCGGCACGATGCAACTCTCGCCCTCCATGATGTTGACTTGTTCACCGCCAGACTTGAAGAGCACAGTCTTGTGAGGCCTGACAGTGCATGAGCCTTTCAGGCAGATATAGATGATGAACGAGTCATACTTGACTAAGTTCCGGTGGTAAGCGCGCGTGAGGTCTAACGTGTTCACCGTGAAATACGGACAGGTCACTATGGACACTGCGTCATTGACCTTAGCCTGGTATTCGGTCCGGTAGTCCGGAAAGACAGTGTAGTCTATCGCGTCCTTCGCGAGTTCCGTGTGGAGTTCACGGAGTTTGCCGTCAAGTCCGGGACGATTGTAGTCGAATATGCGGTATGTGATGTCGCTCGTCTGCTGGATTTCCGCCAGTCGGATGCCGCTGCATATCGAATGGACACGGCCTGCAGGTATGAAGAAGACATCGCCCGACTTCACGGAGTGCTCCTGAAGCACGTCGGTGATGGTTCCGTCAGCCACACGCTTCTCGTACTCGTATTGCGAAATAGCGGACTTGAAGCCCGAGTACAACTTGGCGCCTGGCTCCGAATCCATCACGAACCACATCTCCGTTTTCCCCATGCAACCATGACGGGCCCTTGCCAATTCGTCGTTCGGATGGACCTGCACGCTGAGATCCTGATTGGCTGTGATGAACTTGATGAGCAGCGGAAACTCAGTACCAAACCTGTCGATGTTCTTCTCACCGACAAAGCGTCCTCGATATTCTTTTATCAGATACCGTAGTGTGGTCTTTCCGTCAGACAACACGGACTCCGAACCGGGAACATCGGAGACCACCCACGTCTCACTGCCCCACACCTTATCTTTCTTGATTGGATTAAACTTGATTATATTCATCATTGCAAAATTATAAAAAAGTTAGGAATAATGAACTATGATTGCGGGATTTTTTCGTATATTCGCGTAAATTATCCAATAGGTAAATTCATAAGCACATGAAAGAACGCATTATCTCATCGTCAATCATCGCCGTCGGCGTGGTCATCTTAGGACTGTGCATCAAAGGCGGCATTGACAATTTCGTGAACAAAGACCGTCAGGTCACGGTCAAGGGTCTCGCGGAGAAGGAAGTCGCAGCGAACAAGGTCACATGGAACATCACCTCAGCCGAGGCAGGTGACGACCTGACCGTCTTGTATCAGAGGATTGGGCAGGTGGAGGAAAAAATCAAGTCGTTCCTGACCTCCAACGGCATCAAGGCCGAGGACATACACACATCAGCCCCAAGCGTGGTTGACCGCAAGGCGGACCGCTACAGTGATGGGCGTGAGCCATCGCGATACCTCGTCCAGCTCCACATGAGCGTCTCGTCCGGAGAAGTCGAGAAAGTGCGTGATGTCATCAACCGTCAGGGTGTCCTGCTGAAGGATGGTGTCTCGTTGGCACAGAACAACGATTATGACAATCCCATAAAGTACGAATACGAGGGTTTCAACGACATCAAGCCGGAGATGATGAAAGAGGCCATAGCCAACGCCCAGAAGACAGCCGAGCAGTTTGCCGAGAACAGCAAGAGCAGTCTGGACAAGATCGTCAAAGCCGACCAAGGGCAGTTCTCCATCGTGACTCCCGACCAGATAGTTCCCAACAAGATGAAAGTAAGGGTGGTCACCACCATCACCTATTCGCTCAAGAACTGACACCCATGAGAAAAGTATTCGTGTCGGGGTGCTACGACCTGCTTCACAGCGGCCACATCGAGTTCTTCCGTCAGGCCTCCATGTACGGAGACCTCTATGTAGGCATCGGTTCTGACAAGACCATCATGGGGTATAAGGGTCATCGTACCCTCTATAGCGAGAAGGAACGTCTCTTCATGGTGCAGAGCATCCGCTATGTCAAGGAGGCGTTCATCAATCAGGGCGACGGCATCATGGACTTCATCCCTACCGTTGACCTCATCAAACCAGACATACTCGTCGTCAATTCCGATGGCGACAAACCTGAGAAACGCCGTTTCTGTGAGCAGCGCGGCATAGAATACGTCGTCCTCGAGCGCATTCCGGCAGAAGGACTCACCGCCCGCAGCAGTACCGACATCAAGACCGCCACATGCCAGTTGCCCACACGCCTCGACCTGGCCGGCACTTGGATTGACCAGCCTTATGTCAGCCAGTACCATCCCGGTTGGGCACTGACCATCAGCATAGAACCGACCTTCGAGGTCAGGGAACGGTGCGGACTCTCGACTTCCACCCGTAACATGATTAAGAAAATCTGGCCTTTCCGGCTCCCTGCCAGCATGGACCCGGAGATGCTGGCACGGCTGGTGTTCTGTTTCGAGAACCATCCTGAGAAGGGAGCCGACCATATCAGTGGGGCTCAGGACGCCATCGGCATCTGTGTACCGGGACTTTGCCGCCACTTCTACGACAACCATTTCTGGCCTGAGCAGATTGAGACATGCAACGACGAGGCCATTCTCTCCTGGCTCGAACAGCATCTCTGCCTGGCGTTCATGTTCCCGCGACGTCCCGACTGCTCAGTGATGACAGGAAAGAACATCACGCCTGACAACGTCAAGGCTCTGACGACTGCAGCCGACCGATGCTGGAAAGCAATCATGGCAATGGACCTCGACGCTTTCGCCTCATCCTACAAGGACTCGTTCAATGCACAGACGACATTGTTCCCTGCCATGATACAGGACAAAGTCCAGGACTTCATCGACCGCTATTCCGTCATGGAAGGCGCCCGGGCATGGAAAATGCCGGGAGCCGGCGGAGGGGGCTACCTCATACTTGTCGTCGATGACAAGGACAGGTTCTGCAAGGAACATGAGGAGGCCATACCTATCACCATCAGAAGAAAGAACGACGACAACAACTGACACCTTACAAAAACAGACAATATGAGAAAAACATTTGCCGCAGCAGGCTTACTAATCATCATGACAGCATGCACACAGACCCGTGAGAACCCGTTCCTCACGGAATGGGACACGCCCTATGGCATCCCACCATTTCAGGAAATCCTGATTGACGACTACATCCCAGCCATCGAACAGGGCATCAAGCAGCAGAACGCTGAGATTGAGGCTATCACCTCCAGCAAGGACGCTCCCACGTTCGAGAACACCATCGCACCGCTCGAACTCTCCGGCCAGCTCCTGGCCAAAGTGCAGGGTGTGCTCTTCAACCTATCCGAGACCGACCGCAGCGACGAACTCGACTCCATCGTCGAGACGGCATTGCCACTTCTCTCTGACCACAGCAGCGACATCTCCTTCAACAAAATGCTCTACGAACGTGTGGCAGCGATATACAACGGCGACCAGAGCAACCTCACCCGTGAGCAGCAGATGGTGCTGAAGAGACATTTCGAAGACTTCGAGCACAGCGGTATAGGACTTCCGGAGGACAAGCAGGCACGTCTGCGCGAGATCAGCGCCAGCCTCTCCCAGATGTCGCAGAGACTCGGCAACAACATCCTCGCCGAGAGCAATGCCTTCAAGGCTGAGTTCGGCATCAGCGTATCCGACTACCCCAATGCCATGACCACCACAGAAGACCGCGCCATGCGTGAGAAGATGCTCAAGGCCTATACCATGCGAGGCCACAACGACAATGGGAACGACAACCGCCAGCTCATCATCGACATCATGAGGCTCCGCATCGAACAGGCTCAGATCATGGGATACAAGACACCTGCCGAGTACTACCTCATAAGGAAGATGGCGCACGACCCCCAGACCGTTGACAAGTTCCTTGAGGACATAATGGTCTCAGCCGTATCGAAAGCAAAAGAGGAACTGGCAGACATGCAGGCCATAATGGATGAGGACATAGCAGCCGGCAAGGTAGAGGCTGGCTCACGCATCGAACCGTGGGACTGGTGGTACTACGCCGAGAAAGTCCGCAAACAGAAATACGACCTCGACGAGAGCCTCACCAAACCATACTTCAAACTTGAGAACGTAGTCAACGGCATCTTCATAGCCGCCAAACGACTCTACGGAGTCAACATGGAGAAACTCGAAGGAGTTCCATCCTACAACCCTGACTGTGTCACGACCTATAAGGTCACTGCCGACGACGGCTCGCTCATCGGTGTCTTCACGACTGACTACCTGCCTCGCGACAGCAAACGAGGCGGTGCGTGGATGAACGGCATACGCGACCAGTACGTCAATGCCGAGGGCAACGACATAAGACCTATCATCGTCAATGTGGCTAACCTCCAGGAGTACCTCACCATTGACGAGGTGCTGACGGTGTTCCATGAGTTCGGCCATGCCCTCCATGGGCTTCTCACCCAGTGCCACTATCCGTCAGTCAGCGGGACAAGTGTGACGCGCGACTTCGTCGAGGTGTTCTCCCAGATCAACGAGAACTGGGCGTTCCAGCCTGACCTTCTCGCACAGTACGCCAAGAACGACAAGGGCGAGGTCATACCGCAGGAACTAGTTGACAAGGTCATCAGTTCGCTCAAATTCAACCAGGGCTTCATGACCACAGAACTCTGTGCCGCGTCAATGCTCGACATGAGATGGCATGAGCTTGAGTCAGTCGATGACATAGACATCGACGACTTCGAGAAGAAGGTGGCCGACGACATCGGACTCATCCCAGAGATAGGCTTCCGCTATCGTTCCACCTATTTCAACCATATCTTCAACGGAGGCTACAGCGCTGGCTATTATGGCTATCTCTGGGCAGAGGTGCTCGACAAAGACCTCTTCTCCGTCTTTGAGGCATCGGGCGACGTCTGGGACACGGCACTCTCCAGAAAGTTCCGTGAGACCTTCCTCGAGAAGGGAGGCAGTGAGGAGCCGATGGTGCTCTTCACCACCTTCGCAGGTCGAGAGCCCGACAACACAGCCTTCCTCCGTGGCCGCGGACTCATAGACTGAACACTGCCCAAGCCTCACCGAGGCAGGCTATCAGCCACAAGCGCGAGGTCAGTTCCGACACCGGGACTGGCCTCGCGCTTATAAGGTGCCAAAGAAGCGAATGAGACGGAACGACATCTCCGGCTTATTCCACTTGCCGATTTCCGCACGGCGAACACCATCTTCGGTTATCCAGGCTCCCCATCATCCACATCCACAGTCCCAACCACCCTGGACCGTCTCCTCAGAGCCACCCTTTCCTACTGACTGCTAAGGGATTTCGCACTATTTCCCTCTCGCCATCGCTTGCCAACTCAAACGCATTTGCTTCCCTATATCCACCCATTCACATGCATACGTCCGGGAGAACGCACACCCCGGCCTGGGAAAACGCACGCCGAGGTCTTGTCATGCGCTCTCTCAGACCTCGTCATGCGAAACCGCTGACGCGGCTGAGTTCTGTCTATGATGCGGCTGACCGCTCGCCTCGCGGCATCTGAGTGTTGTCTCATGAGGTGGTGGACGCTCGCTGTCATCATACGGTATGGAAACTGACGTGCTGATGACTTGATATCAGGCCGTTATCAGGATTCTCCACAGGAAAGACATGAGTATGACATGACGTTTCTCCCGCTTATGCCTGAACTGTCCTGACTATGTCCGACGTGTGCCGTTGGCTGAAGTCACTGGTTCGGCAGGGGGGTGAGATACCTGGACAGGAAGTCTCGTACTTTGTTCTTATAGGTTCTGTCCTGGGCATAGAAGGCCTCGGCATGGGTCACTCCGTCGGGAATCCATATCTCCTTTGTCCCGGGTTTGCTGGCGAAGACCTCATATACCATGCGGGTCGGGACGTAGGTGTCGCTGCCTCCGTGTATGAACAGCATGGGCAGATGGCACTTTGCCACCTGGCTGACCGATGAGGCCTCGCGGAATCCCCAGCCTTCCTGTCTCTGGCATTTCTTGTCCGCCTTGTCGAGGACTGACGTGAAACGCCCTTTGGCTACGGAACTGAACTGGTCATAAACGTCGGTGTATCCACAGTCTTCCACGAGGCATCTCACGAACGTCATGCCCCTTTCCTCGACCTCACCGCTGACCATCATCGTCGTGGCTCCGCCCATCGACACGCCCGTCACCACCATCTCCGTGTCCTTGCCGTCGATGGAGAAGATGCTGTTCGCCAGCCGCATCCACTGTAACATGTCGAGCCGGTCGAGCCATCCCATCCGCTTCATCGTGCCCTCGCTGAGTCCGTGAGCCTGCACATCGGGCAGAAAGACGTTGTAGCCGAGTTCGCTGCCGTAGAATCGTGCGTAAGGCAACATGCCAGCCGCACTGCCCCCATAGCCGTGAATGATGAACGCCGTCTTCGGGGTCGGGATGTCTGCCTTGCGGTAGATGGCGTGAAGCCGCTTCCCATCATAGTCACTGACGATGAACGTGTCCGTGAAAGCCTCGACCCAAGCCTTCTCGCCGGGATGCGAGAGCTTGTACCCGTCAAATGCCCCACGATACGCCGCTTCGTCCTTCTGTCTGTCGCTCTTCAGGGCGTAGTCAAGCACCCTGCTCGTTATGCACCCGCTCAGCATGAGCACCGAGAGGAGTGCCATAGTCAAATATGTGTTCTTTCTCATACTCAGTTGTTTCTTGCTTTTCCCAGTGCCTCGATATAGTAGTAGTCGGCCATTATCAGACTGTAGTCCATCTGGGTTCCCGAATACATGTCTCCGACGGAGTGTAGCAGCAGTGACGGTTTGCTGTCACGGCTCTGATAGCGGTCGGACGAGAGTTCGATGAGCATCCTCAGAGCGGCTGCGCGATAGCCCTCGGCTTTCGACCGCTCATCCTGCGTGCCAGACGCCAAGGCCTTACTCAATGTCAGCAGGCCTGATGCGGCTATGCATGCGGAGCAGGCGTCACGGTGGATTTTCAGTCTCACCGGCGAGTTGAAGCTCCAGTATGGTATCATGTCGTAAGGAAGGTTCTTCAGGTACCAGTCGGCCGCCTGCTCAGCGCGTCGGCGAGCATCGGCGTCCTTTGTTCCGGCATACTGTGAGGCGTAGCCATAGATGCGCCATGCGCAGTTCCGGGCCAGTGTGGTGTCATTTCGGGCGGCGATTGCCTTAGTGCTCATGGCCTTGCCTGCCTCAGCCAGCCGGGCGGCAAGGTCGCCCGTCACGTTCTCGCTCCTGACGCCTTCCCAGAACACGCCTTTCCATTCGTCGCGGTCCGCATATGTCCTTTCCCATATCGAGTCGTATGGGGCTATGCCGGTGATTGTCCTTGATGAGTCCACAGGCTCGGAGCCGTCGCCCCTGAGCTGAGCCCAGGTCCTTCGTATCTGACTCCTGCAGTATCGCAGTTCCTTCTCTATGTCGAGGTTGCCATATATAATAAAGGTGGTGGTTGCTTTCGCGGAGCCGAAGTCAAAACCATTCCTCGACACCGCCTCGCCGGGTCTGTACTCGTACATACCGTCCTTCATGCCGGCAGGCTTCATGTCCCAGTATTCGGTCCAACAGTCCATCGTCTTCGCGAGAGTGAGGTTCTCGGCTCCGGCCATCCTGATGACTGGTTCGGCGACGGGGTCGTAGTCGCGCGTCTCGCTGTGCAGGATGAGTCGCATGCCCGGGGATGTGGTGACGAGGTCGCATGGTGTGTCCCTGAGGAAAGTCAGCGAGCCGTAGCCCGCATTGTCGCATTGGTTGCCCGTTCCTTCTGGTCTCACATGCCGTAGCGCCATAGCCGTGTATGGCATCTTGAGGTCTTTCCTGCCCACATAGTGGTTGTATGCTATCTCCAGTACGTTCCTCCATTCGCCCATGCCGGCCTCGCAGATGACTTTCCACTGGCTGTACTTGCCGCTCTTGTCCTTCCACTGCTCAAACGGGACCTCGAATCCGAGGTTCGCCTTGCACATGTACTCATAGCCGGACAACAGGCGGTTCTCCTTCTCGCCGTAGATGTCCAGCCCCTGGTTCCATGCCACCTCGCAGAACTCAGCCATTGAGCCGAGCGACGTCATTACCCACCGTTGGTCACGCCCGCTCTCCTGACACTGGCCTGACACTCCGATGTAGTTGGCCAGGGAGCCGTTGTCGTTCCTGCCCTGTTCGTTAGTCCCGCAGTGGTATTCAAGTGCCTCTCTCAGCATCTTCCTGTCCTCGGTGAATACGGCAACGGCGATGCGCAGTTTGTTCACGGCGATGCCCCAGCTGCCATTCGTACAGGGTGCTGCCTTCCTGAACTCGTCTATGTGAGGAACGAACACGTACTTTATCATCCGCTCCACGTTCCTGGTGTCGAGTTTTGTCCATGTGCTCATCATGGTGTCAGTTCCTTCGCTCTGCATGCGTGGCATGTACCTCATCAGCTCGCAGGCGTTGAGCAACATGAACCCCTGCAGTCCGGCGCATAACGGAGCCTCGGTGCCTGTGATGCACTTCAGGCTGTCGGCATAGAGCCTGATAATCTCCATCGCCTTGCGGCCATGAGCGTCATCCTTGGTGACAGCCCAGAGCAGGGCGTTATAGTATGCGGCAGCACAGTCGTCCTCGCTCGGCTTCCTCCTTGACTGATAGACACCATCGCGGGCTATGATGTCGAACGGCCCGCGCGGCTTGTAATCAGCCGAGGACCTGCTGTCAGCCAGGAGTTTCTCGTACGACACAAAGGCAACCGGGTATTTTCGCTCGATCAGCCGCGTCATCCGTTCTATGTCATCTGTGCCGTGCAGCAAACCCGGGTGCGCGAACTTCTGTGCCCAGCCTGTCGCTGCCAGGCACATCATCAGCAGCAACATTGAGATTCTTGTCATGATTCCTACCTTCTTCTGCCTCGTAACGTGCACGGTCTCCACACCGTGACAACCACTAAGCGTCTTTTCGCATCGCAAACTTACAAAAAATATCACATACCACAAAAATATTCTCTGATTAGATTAAACCTTTTATCGGGCATTGCGTCAAGAGAGGAAAAAAGACGGCACAAATAGCAGTTACGTATTTATTAATCTTAAAAACAACACGAACAATGAAAAAGATCATCATGACTCTTTTGGCTCTCGTCCTTACGACAGGAGCTTTCGCACAGGGATTCGGCGACTTCAACCCTGAGGAGATGGCAAAGCAGCAGGTGGCACGTATGAAGGAAACCTACAAACTCAATGACACTCAGTACAACAAACTGCTCAAATTCTTCACAGACAGCACGAAGAAGATGATGGAAGACTTCCAGAACGGTGGCGGTCAGGGCGGTTTCGACATGGAAGCCATGCAGAAGCGCATGAAGGCTCAGAACGACACAATCAAGAGCGTTCTCACAGAGGAACAGTACAAGGCATACGAGGAAGACCAGAAGAAGATGCGTGAGAGATTCCAGCAGGGCGGCTTCGGCGGCGGCGGTTTCTGATCGCATGGGCATATTTCCGCAAGACAACGGCAGCGTCAGTTTCTGACGCTGCTTTTTTTTCGCGACATGATGCCCAAGGACGTTTTTCATTAAAAAATAGGCTCATTGAGAGACACCATACGAATATTTTTGCTATATTTGCACTGAATTTCACAAACAGCATTAACTATAAATCAAAAAAGAACGATATTATGCGAAATCTCAGATTCATTGCACTGGCACTCGCCATGTGCATTTGCCGAACCGGCTATGTCACAGCGCAGGACATTCAGAACGTGAAACCAGTAAAGAACCTAATCATACTGATTCCTGACGGATGCTCACTTGCCTCAGTCTCAACCGCAAGATGGTATCAGTGGATGCAGAACCCCGACATGCCGAAACTGAGCATCGACCCTTACCTGTGCGGAACAGTCAGGACGACCTGCTCCAACGCTCCGATAGGCGACTCCGCACCGACCACCTCATGCTACATGACCGGCTATCCAAGCCTCAAAGGCTGGGTATCTACCTACCCTATCGCCCATCCTGAAAGCGACATCTACCCAATGGACTCAGCCCGTGCCTACCAGCCGCTGACCACACTCCTTGAGGCCACGCGCCTCATGATGGGCAAGTCGATAGGTCTGGTAAGCACCTGCGTCTTCAATCATGCCACACCGGCTGATTGTACGTCACACTGCTATAACCGCAACAATGGGTTGGCTATCGCAAACCAGATGATTCACAACGGAATCGACGTGCTGATAGGTGGCGGAACGAGAATGGTGACTCCAGAGTTGCAGTCCTTTCTCACGGACAACGGGTGGGCAGTGCTGAAGGACGACGCGGCGGGCATGCGGACATGCGACAGCCGTAAGATGTGGGCATTGTTCCGTCCGAACGATATGTCATACGACATCGACCGCGACCCTCAGAAAGAGCCTTCACTTGCCGAAATGACACAGGTGGCGATTCGCCATCTCTCTCAGGACGAGGACGGTTTCGTGATAATGGTGGAAGGCAGCGAGGTTGACTTCGCGGCACATGACAACGACCCGATAGGCATCGTCACCGAGTTCCTCGCTTTCGACCGCGCCTGCAAGGTGGCGCTCGACTTCGCCAAGCAGAACGGTGAGACAGCGGTCGTCATACTCCCCGACCACGGCAACAGCGGACTCAGCATTGGCCGTCGCGATAACGGCAACTACGCCGGAACACCGAAGCAGGACCTCTTCGGCGCATTGCACAAAATGAAAGCATCGTCAGGCGCTGTGGCCCGCAGACTCAACAGTGCCCCGTTCGAACAGGCTCAGGACATCTTCCAGGAACTGTGCGGTTTCAAGTTGACTGACAAGGAGCTCGAGGCCCTCAAGAACCACAAAGGCTATGGCAGCAGCCCTATCAAGCGAGAGGACCGCAAGCCAGTGGCAGGCTACAACTCGTCATTCAACCGCATGATAGCACAGTTCATGACCGAACGCACCGGGCTGGCATTCACCACTAACGGACATACAGGTGAGGACGTGTTCCTCGCTGCCTACCATCCCGACAACGCAAGCCGCCCGTCGGGTATGCTCACCAACGTCGAACTCAACCACTATCTCTGTTCGGTCACCGGCCTGACGCATGACATCCTGGACAGTCTGACCAACGCGAACTTCGCACCTCATGCCGATGTGTTCAAGGACATCAAGGGACTGAAGACCACGATGGACAGCAAGTCGCTCACTCTGAAATACAAGAAGAACACCATCGTCTTCACACCTAACACCAATGTGGTCACGGTGAACGGCAAGGAGGAGATAATCCCGACTGTAGTCGTATATGTGGACAAGAACCAGACTTACTACGTTCCCCGCGCGTTCCGCGAGAGAATACTTGCGAAGAATAAATAATCGTCTAACCAAAGGCTGATGCTGCATGCGTGCACACCAGCCTTTTTTCATTCCTGTTTAATTATGAACCGTTGGTTTTTTATCGTATCAGTTCTGTGTCTCGCCGCTTCTGCCGGCGCACAGACCAAGACCGAGGTTATACCTTACGGAAACAACATCGTAAGGGTGGTCAAGACAACCGGCAACTCAGATGCCAAGTCCCTGAAACAGTCTCTGGTGGTCACAGCCAGACAAGAGCCGAAGTCGAAGATGGACTTCAAGTGGTCTGTCGATGACAAGGGCAACGTCACATTCTCCGACCGTAAAGGCAACATCCTGCTCCGCGAAGGTGACTCACGTTTCACTCCAATCACGCAGGGACCTGACAAAGGCTCATACAAAGTGTCGCAAGGCTTCGCGCTTGATGCCGATGAGCCGATATACGGCATCGGTCTGCTACAGAACGGCAAGATGTCGCAGCGCGGTGAGAACCGTCGCATGGAGCAGAGCAACCTCGAGGACTACGCCCATTTCTTCCAGAGCATCAAGGGCTACGGTGTCTTCTGGGACAACTACTCACCTACACTTATACAGGACAGAGACAACCTACTGACCTGGGAGTCGGAAGTCGGCGGCCTGATTGACTACTACTTCATGTACGGCGGCAATGCCGATGGCGTCATCGCATGTATGCGCAACCTCTCCGGGCACGTGCCGATGCTCCCTCTGTGGACATACGGCTTCCACCAGTGCCGTGAACGCTACAAGAGCCAGGACGAGTTGCTTGAGGTGGTTCATCGGTATCGTGACCTGAGGATTCCGTTCGACGGCATCATCCAGGACTGGCAGTACTGGGGCAGCAACTACACATGGAACGCCATGGAGTTCCTCAACGACCAGTTCCCACAGCCTCAGCGCATGATCGACGAAGTCCACAGGCAGAATGCCCACCTCTCCATCTCCATCTGGGCATCCTTCGGACCGGAGACGAAACCGTTCCGTGAGCTCAAGTCGAAAGGCCTGCTCTTCGACTTCGAGACATGGCCTCAGAGCGGACTGCCTCAGTGGCCGCCCAAGATGGACTATCCTTCGGGGGTCAGGGTGTATGACTGCTACAGCAAGGAAGCACGCGACATCTACTGGAAGTACCTTTCGGTGATGCACAAGATGGGTATCGACGCATGGTGGATGGACTCCACCGATCCTGATCATCACAGCTACAAGGACAGCGACCTCGACCAGGTGGTCCCTATGACGCAGCCTGACGGCAAGGAAACCCAAGTCAGCTACAGGAGCGTAAGGAACGCCTTCCCGCTTGCGACGGTCGAGGGCGTGTATGACGCACAGAGGGCTGTTGACAGCGACAAACGAGTCTTCATCCTCACGCGCAGCTATTTCTCCGGCCAGCAACGCACGGGAGCCAACACATGGACCGGTGACACCGGCTCGTCATGGGACACATTCCGCAAGCAGATTCCGATTTGCCTCAACTACACCCTCACCGCCAATCCTAATGTCAACACCGACATAGGCGGTTTCTTTGCCGGTTCCTACAGCGTCGCAGGTCACAATTCCGCACCTCGTAACCCTCAGTTCCAGGAACTGTTCGTTCGCTGGATGCAGTTCGGGCTCTTCAATCCGATGATGCGCAGCCACGGAGCCGACATATTCCGTGAGATATACTACTTCGGCAAGGAAGGCGAGCCGGTATATGACGCACTCGTCCAGACCGTCAGGATGCGCTACACACTCATGCCTTACATCTACAGCACGTCATGGGATGTCACAAAGAACGACGGCTCCTTCATGCGTCCGCTGATGATGGACTTCCCGGAAGACAAGAACACATGGAACAACAGCCGTGAGTTCATGTTCGGCAGGAACATACTCGTATGTCCGGTACTCGAGCCTCTTTACACCGAGGAGAAAATCTCGCGTGAGTGGTTCAACCGGAAGGTTGACTGGACTCAGGAAAAGACGTTCCGCGTCTATCTGCCTTCAGGAACCGAATGGACTGAGATGCACACCGGCGATAAGTACAAAGGTGGACAGGAAGTGGAAGTCAGCACCAACATCTTCCACAGCCCAGTGTTCCTGAAAGCCGGAACCATCCTTCCTATGGTTGAAGGTCAGCAACACACAGACCAGAAGGGCTGGAACGACATGGAGATCAAGGTGATTCCGGGCGACAACGCCACGTTCACGCTCTATGAGGACGAGGGCGACGGCTACAACTACGAGAAGGGACTGTATTCCACCATCCGGCTCACATGGAACGACCGTTCACGCACCCTTACCATCGGCAAGCGCCAGGGCAGTTTCCCGGGTATGCTCCAGAAGCGCAGCTTCAGGATAGGCGGCAAGACCGTCTCGTACACGGGAAAGGAAGTCAAGGTCAGACTCTGACGTCACCTGCAAATTATTGACTCAAGCTCGGTTATCTGCCGGAGCATCTTGCGTATCTCCGTCTTCGAGGCATCCGACAGCCGTCCCTCGCTGACCTTGTTCAGATATCCGGCAATCTCAATCTCCATCTGGTCAGTGATGTTCTCATACTTCTCAATCCGCGCATGTAGTTTTTCGAACGCCACTTCGTCATCGATGTCCATCAGCTCACCAACAAAGCCGAACATCTTCTTGCATCTCCCCGCGAAGTTCATGACCTCCTTCTGAGCCTCCATGATACTCAGTTCGGCAGTTGAGAGCAATCCACCGCTGATGAACTTCAGACGGTGTTCCTCGTCCTTCTCCTTTATTGGCAGCACCTTGCACACGAACAACTCTATCTGACGGACGAAGCCAATAAGCAGCAGTGTGTTGATGACATTGAAGGCTGTATGGAACGCCGAGAGTTTGAACAAGTCGTTGCCGCCACCCATGAGGCTCTCGACAAGCCAGGTCACGCCGTCACATGCCGGATAGAAGACAATCAGGACTATCACCACACCGAAGACGTTGAAGAACAGATGTGCCAGCGCAGCCCGGCGCGCCTAAGTGTTAGCTGTCAGAGATGCCATGAACGCGGTTATCGTCGTACCGATGTTGGCCCCCATGATCACTCCGATTGACTGTGTCAGGGTCATCAGCCCAGCATTGACGAACGAGACCACCATCACGGTCGTGGCGGAAGAGGACTGTATGAGGGCTGTAATGAGGATTCCGGTCATGACACCCATCACGCGGTTTCCCGTCATGGCTGAGAGAATGCCGCGAAGACGGTCGCCCGCGAATTTCTCAAGTCCCTCCGACATAGTCTTCATACCGAAAAGGAACAACGCCAGGGAACCGACTAAGGAGAAAATGTTAATGATTAATTCCATTCTCAAGATATTGGTTAGTACGCGAAAGTACAACTTGTACGTTACAATAACATTACATTCGGATTACGATGCCGTTACATGCCGGCTCGTAATGCAAGTTTAGGTGGGTTCTATAAATTCATTTCTGGCGATTTTGAGGTTTGTTCCGAGCAG
>JAKSJE010000010.1 GCA_024398405.1 Bacteroidaceae bacterium | reverse complement strand
AGTAACAACTATATACCACCTGTTAGTAACAACTATATACCACCTGTTACTAACAAGTATATACCACCTGTTAGTAACAGATATATACCACCTGTTAGTAACAGATATATACCACCTGTTAGTAACAGAATTGTGGTTTTTTCCGTAATCGTTGATAATGTCGTGCGCACCATTGCGATGTCTGGTGCGTTGTGTTGCCAAATGTCATGCGGTGTGTGTCGGGCTCGCTATTCGAGTTCCACGACGGTGATGCCGGTTCCTCCGAACTGTGGAAGTTCGTCGCGATAGCTGATGACCTGTGGGACGGTGTCGAGGTACATTCTCACGAGGTTGCGGAGAATGCCGTTGCCAGTTCCGTGAAGGATGCTTACGGTCCTGACGCCGGCAATCACCGCGTTGTCGATGTATTCCGTAATCTCGCTGATGCAGTCGTCACCGCGCATCCCGCGGACATCGATGGAGCCTTTGAAGTTGGCGATTTTCTCCGAACGGAGTTGTGTGGTGGGACTCAGCATGTTGATTGATACGGAGTTCTCTTTCTTCGGTGCTTCGGCGGCTTCGAGCCTGCTGAGTCTTGTGTTGGTGATGATGCTCCCGAACTCCACCTGGGCTTCCTTCTCGGATATCTTGGTTATCCTGCCCACGGTGCTCTGGCCTCTCAGGCGTACGTAAGTGCCGACTGCCAGCGGCGCTGCGGCCACGGTCTGGGGTCGTGTGACGGTCGGCCGCGGGTTTTTGCTCTTCCTGCTCTTCCTCGGGGCGCTTTGGTCTTCCTTGTCTTCTGAGAGCACCTTGTCCTTGAATCGGGAAAGCCGTTCCCTTATCTTCTTTGTCTCTTCCTTTTCAGCCTGCGCTTCCTTGATGTCCTTCACAGTCTTCTCGATCAGTGCGTTCGACTGCTGTAGCAGGTTCTCGGCGTCCTGCTTGGCCTTGTCGAGTATGTCGCGCTTCTGGGCCTTGATGCCTTGCATCTTCTCCTCGTATTCTGCTATCGTGGATTCGAGTTTCTTTTCCTGCTGATGGATGAGCTGACGTTTGTTCTCCCAGTAGCGTTTGTCACGCACTATGTCCTGCAGGTACTTGTCGGCGTTGATATAGTCCTGTCCGACCAGTCTCGAAGCGTCCTCGATGACATCGTCAGGTATGCCGATTTTCCTTGCTATCTCCACCGCGAACGAGCTACCGGGCTGTCCGATTCTCAACTGGAACAGCGGTTGCATCATCTGTCTGTCATAGAGCATCGCTCCGTTGATGATGCCGTGTGTGTCCTTTGCGTAGTGTTTGAGGTTCTGATAGTGTGTGGTGATGACCCCGAAGGCTCTTTTCTCATTGAATCGCCTGAGCACCGCCTCGGCTATGGCCCCTCCGATCTGCGGTTCCGTGCCGCCTCCGAACTCGTCAATCAGTATCAGTGTCCTGCCGTTCGCGCCCTTCATCATGTTCTTCATGTTGAGCAGATGCGATGAATAGGTGGACAGGTCGTTCTCGAGACTCTGCTCGTCACCGATGTCGATGAAGATATTGTCGAATATTCCGCATACGCTGCTTTCCGCCATCGGTACAAGCAGTCCGCACTGAAGCATGTACTGAATCAGTCCGACGGTCTTGAGGCATACCGACTTGCCCCCTGCGTTAGGGCCTGAGATAATCAGTATGCGCTGCCTTGAGTTCAGCAGTATGTCGAGAGGGACGGCTTTCCGTCCGGACTTCGCGAGCGACCGCCTCAGTAGCGGATGTATAGCCATCGACCAGTCCACTACCTGTTGTTTCTCGAACCTTGGCTCTGTGCATCCATAGTCGATCGCGAATCTCGCCTTGGCGCGGATGAAGTCGATTTCGGCCAGGAAGTCGTAGGAACTCATGATTTCCTTTAGTTCTGGGCGTATGACGTCAGCCATTTCCGTGAGGATGCGTAGGATTTCCCGTCGTTCCTCGGCCTCGAGGGACCGGATGCGGTTGTTAGCCTCGACCACTTCCGCCGGCTCTATATAGACGGTCTTGCCGGTGTCGGACTCGTCATGGACGATTCCGTTCAGACGTCGTTTCATGGCAGGTGCTACCGGGATGACCAGACGTCCGTCGCGCATGGCGGGTGAGGCGTCCTTCTCCACCAGACCCTCGCTTTTGGCTTGTGAGAGGATGGTGCGGAGCAGGTGGGATATGCTGTTGGTGGTGTTGGTGATGTTCCTCCTGATCTCATGTAACTCAGGCGAAGCGTTGTCCTTGATCTTTCCGTATTTGTCAAGTACCGAACCGATCCGCTTCACTATGTGGGGGAAAACAGGTACGTCCTTCGCTAGTCCGGACAGGGTGGGGGTCAGTTCCGTCTTGCTGAAGAAAGACACGATACGGATGATGGCTCCCAGTGAGCGCTGCAGTTCGAACAAGCGGTCGGTGTCGATCCATGTCTTCTCGATGCGGATATGGCGGAGTACGTCACGGACGTCGAAGAAGTCATCGGAAGGAAATTCCTCTTCCTGAAGTATCAGTACGAATTCCGCCACCTGGCGTAACTGTACCTTCACGATGTCGTAGTCGCGGCAGAATGTCATCTTGTCAGCGAGACTCTCGCCGAGAGGGGAGAGACAGTAGCCCTTGACGATCTGTCTGATGTCACTGAAGCCTATCTTCTGTTCGTAGTTTTCCGGGTAAATCATGACTTGTGCTGGGATTGATAGAGCTGGATGGTGTTGAATGTGTTGTGCCAGATTACGTAGAACCCTCCCGCTATAGCCGTGGCCGGATTCATGAACGTATATGCCAACCATATAGCGAAAGCGGTGTTCTTCTGTCCGAGGCACTGACCGCATGATATCCTTCCGTCGTGACGTGAGCCGATGCGATGGCCTGCCCAGAACTGCACAATACAGCATGCCGCGCTGACGAGTCCGATGCCCATGAACGTCATCCCGCCCTCATCGCTGTGCATGATGGCTTTCGTGGTTATGGCGATGCAAAGGCTCAGGCTGACTGCCCATAGTGAGAAGGCGGCTCCCGCCTTGCTGCGCAGCCACAGGTGTAGGTCTGGGAACAGGTGCTTGACTATCAATGCCGTCAGCAGTGGGAACACCAACAATGGACTGACCTTCCCCATGATCAGGAAGAACGAGGTCGCGAGGTCGGCGCCGTTGCTGTTGGTGTGCATGACGGATATGATGGCAGGGAACACGATGGCCACAATGATGTTGATGAGGCAGGTGTAGCTTATGGTGTAACTCACGTTGCCGCCCAGTTTGCTGACGAGCACGACGGCGGCAGTGCCCGTGGGACAGATAAGACATATCATGGCGCTCTCCATCAGAATGCGTCCCGGCATGTCGGGAAAGAGTATGACAGGCAGCGCGAAGAGAAGAAAACCTCCCACCTGTATCGCCACCAGTTCCAACTGGAAGAGTCGTGGCTTCAGGTCGTGCGGACTGACCTTGCAGAACGAGAGGAAGAGCATGCAGAATATCAGTGAAGGCTGAAGTATATCGACGATGTCGCTGACGACATGGTGGGTGTGGTCGAGCGCTGGAATGCTGACATAGACGAAGTAGCATACTACGCCCGTGACCATGGACAGCGGCAACGTCCAGTCTTTCAGAAATCTGACGGTCCTACTCATTTCCCTTGTCAATTCGGTCAAGCAGCTCCATGTACTTCATCATCTCGTCGCGGTATTGTGCGGCGATGATGAAGTCCAGTTTCTCAGCCGCGGCTTTCATCATCTTGTTGGATTTGTCAATGGCCTTCCTCAGTTGCTCTATGTTCATGACTGATTCCACAGGGTCGGCCTCGGCCACCATATCCGTCCTCTCATCATAATAGCTGCCTTTGAGGTAATCGACGGACTGGCCATGTGAGGTCGCGGTCTGAGCCTTACGTATCTGTGTCGGTGTGATGCCGTGTCTCTCGTTGTAGGCCATCTGCTTGGCACGTCTGTGCTCTGTCTCTTCGATGGTCTTTCGCATGCTGTCCGTGATGCGGTCGGCATAGAGAATCGCCTTCCCGTTGATGTTTCTCGCGGCACGTCCTATCGTCTGTGTCAGCGCACGATGGCTTCTGAGGAATCCCTCTTTGTCGGCGTCGAGTATTGCCACCAGCGACACCTCGGGCAGGTCGAGCCCCTCACGCAAGAGGTTCACTCCGACCAGCACGTCATATTCCCCTCTTCTGAGTTTGTCAAGAATCTCGACACGTTCGAAGGTGTCAACGTCGCTGTGTATGTAGGAACAGCGTATTCCCGCATGTAGCAGGTATTCCGCCATTTCCTCCGCCATCCGTTTCGTGAGTGTCGTGACGAGGACGCGCTCGTCTTTCTCGATTCTCACCTCGATTTCCTCGAGCAGGTCGTCAACCTGGTTCTCTGTCGGACGTACCTCGATGTCAGGGTCGAGCAGTCCGGTCGGGCGTATGAGCTGTTCCACAAAATCGCCCATGCACTTCTCAAGCTCGAAATCAGCAGGGGTGGCGCTTACGTAGATGGTTTGTGGAGTCATCGCCTCGAACTCTTCGAAAGTCAGCGGACGGTTGTCCATCGCGGCAGGAAGCCTGTAGCCGTATTCGACGAGAGTCTGTTTCCGTTTCCGGTCGCCGCCGTACATGGCTTTGATTTGCGGGACAGACTCGTGGCTTTCGTCGATGATGAGCAGGAAGTCCTTCGGGAAGAAGTCAAGAAGACAGTAAGGCCGCTCACCTGGCTGCCTTCCGTCGAAATAGCGTGAGTAGTTCTCGATGCCGGAGCAATGTCCCAGTTCCTTGATCATCTCGAGGTCGTTGGTGACTCGTGTCTCTATGAGGTTGCGCTTGGGGATGTCACCGAGGTCTTCGTAGAACCTGATGCGTTCGACAAGGTCGTCCTGAATCATCCTCACTGCCTCCAACGTCCGTTCCTTGGTAGTCATGAACAGGTTAGCGGGATAGACCTTGTAATTGTCAAGATTTCCGCAGACATGGTTCGTGGCAGGGTCAATCTCCTCAATGCTCTCGATTTCATCCCAACCGTAATTGATTCTGATTATTTTCTCGTCGTATGCGAGGAAGATGTCTATCGTCTCGCCTTTCACACGGAAATGACCCCTTGAGAGCTCGAGGTCGTTCCTGACATAGAGGCTGTCAACCAGTTTCCGCAATAACGAGTTGATGTCAATCTGGCTTCCCACGGATATGTCGATGACATTCTCACTGAAGTCCATAGGCGACCCCATGCCGTAGATGCATGATACCGATGAGACCACGATGACATCCTTCCTTCCGGAAAGCAGTGCGGAAACGGCAGCAAGCCTGAGACGGTCAACCTCCTCGTTGATGGCGAGGTCTTTCTCGATGTAGGTGTCGGTGGCGGGGAGGTAGGCTTCGGGCTGGTAGTAATCGTAGTAGCTAACGTAGTACTCCACTGCATTTTCCGGGAAGAAATGCCTCATCTCAGTGTAGAGCTGGTGCGCAAGTGTCTTGTTGTGGCTGAGTATGAGGGTGGGACGCCCGATGTTCTGTATGACATTAGCCATAGTGAATGTCTTGCCAGAACCGGTCACACCCAACAGAATCTGTGCAGGGAGGCCTTCCCTGACGCCAGATGTCAGTCTCTCAATCGCTTCCGGCTGGTCTCCTGTGGGCTTATATTCTGATGTGAGTGAGAACATCTACTCCGCTTCTTCCTCCATGAAGACTCTGTTATAGATTTCAGCCGCCATCTCTCCGTCTTTCTCAAATACATAGACATCGACTCCCAATACGGGAAGCAGACCTCCATATAAGTTGCTCATGTTCTCATTGCCAAGCATACATGCAATGCCATTGTTCTCCAGTTCGAGTCTCAGGATATTGGCATCGTAGCTATTGCCACATGTGGCAAGACGGATGATTTTCTCTTCTTTATCCATATAGCAATCAATTTACGCGCAAAGTTAGGTATGTTTGCTCAATTGTCCAAATTTTTCAGTCCTAAACTATGATAGAACCCACCTGTAATCACATCCGTCTTACGCTACAGACCTTTGTGGAACGTATGCCAGGCTTTGTCTCACCTCCGACAAGTATGGCAAAACTCTCGTTCCTGACCAGTGACGAGCCGGCACGTGCCGCAAGTCCTGACTTGGAAAGGATTTCCCACTCGTTAGTCAGCGTATCGAAAAGTAGGACGTATGGATTAAACCTATACCAACTGACATCGTGCCTGAGATAGTCAGGCGACGGATATTTCCCTTTGATCGCATTGAGGAACACGTCCTTGTTCACACCACCCACAGCCATGAGATACCTGCTGTCATACCGTATCATTGACGCCCCGCTCAGAGTGAGTTCCACGCCGTCATCGGAATGAGGAGCCGGCAGCAGTGTCCACTTTCCGGTATCGATATCATAGCACCAGCCGTCTGTGTGGATAGTGCAGGAGTCGGTGATTGTGTTGCCAGATGAATCCACAGGTTGATGGAATCCACCCCAGATGTATATCTTCCTACCAGAGGAAGCACATACCGGCTGTACTCGCGGACCTCCGGGTATGGTCGCGCAGAGAGCAATGTCCTTATTCGTCAGGTCAAGCCGGAAAACGCTGTCTGTAGGTCTTCCGTTCCTGTTGCCACCGACGAGGAATATGTCATGGTCGATGACAGTCCCGTACGAATTGTCAAGTGTAAAGGGCATGGAATAGAGGGAGTCACACGTTATGCCGCAGTCGGTGACTGTGATTCCGTAAACCTCAGACAATCCACCAGACATCCCCTGCCCACCTATTATGTACATGCAGTCGTCATCTGTACAAGTGACGGAATAGGCGAAAGGCCGAGGCATCGTTCCGCATAACGTCCAGCATAGGCTGTCTGCCTCATGCTCGATTCCCGCTTCAGATGAATATATCCGGTCATAGAACCTTTTCTCACCACCGTCACAAGCTGGGGTATCGGGGAAATTGGCTCCGCCGGTCAAGATGAGTCTTCCTTTTACAATGCCGCAAGCCGCACCAGATACCCCTTTCGCGAAACATGAGTCAGAATCGGGTGTGTTGCCAATCTGGGCTATGACCTCGCCGGAGCGATTGGTCGCAGGCTGGCAGCAGCACACCAATATAGGCACAATATAAAACGGTATGAATTTACGCATACCGTTTCAGTATTTCATTACAGAGCAGATGACTTTTTATCATCATCCTCGGAACATGGAACGGACCTTTGAATATGTTGCCCTTCGCAGGTTGGGCGACTGACCCGTCACGGTGCAGATATCCGTACCATTCCCCGTATTTGTCATCTGGAAAGTGAGAGTAAGTCCAGTCAGACACCTTTTTATGTATGTCAAGATATTTGTCATCGTTGGTGACAAGGTAGGCATACAACGACGAGATGATTGTCTCGCATTGAGGCCACCAGAACTTCATGTCCTGTGAATAGTCCTGTGAAGGAAATCCCTTGCAGTCCCTGAAGTTGATGATTCCACCGAATTCCTCATCCCATCCCCATTCGAAATCCCAGTCGAAGATCTGGACTCCAAGCCTACGGACGTGATCCGGATTCTCGAACAAGTCCGCGGCCTCCATCAGAAACCATGAAGTCTCGATGCAATGGCCCGGATTGATTATCCGTCCGTCGATGGTGTCAACGAGTCCGCCTTCTTCATCTACACTTTCGAGTATGGTGTGATATTCCGGTTTCATGAGGTAGTTCTCAATCAGATAGAGGGAGTGCTTGAGCTGTTCGTCAAGCTCAGGTGCGTCAATCACTTTCCTAAGGACGACAATGACATTGAAGAACATCATGGTGATGGAGTGACTGAAACCTTTCAACGTGGTCTTGGCTGGAAGGAATCCCGGTGTGTTGAGCATCCGGCGAGTGTCGCGGAACAACTGAAGCGCCTTGTCAGCATAGCTTCTGTCTCCGGAGGCTAAGGAGTATTCGGCCATTGCGATAATGGCAAAACATTCGGAGAAGACATACCTGCGTTTCCGTACAGGAGTTCCGTCAGCATTGACAGTGAAGAACATGTGGCCGTCGGAGTCGAAACAGTGTCTTTCGATAAAATCGATGCAGGACTTGGAGGCGGAAAGCCATGCCGGAACCCTGTCGATGTTGTTGTAGGCATAGGCAGCGATGAAGCCGAAACGTCCTTGAAACCAGACGCTTTTTGTGCTGTCCATCAGCGTTCCGTCACGGTCGAGACAAGTGAATACACCACCGTTTGTGCCGTCTGAGCCATGTTCCAGCCAGAATGGCATGATGTTGCCCATCAAATCGTTCCGATAACGTTCCGCCCAAGACGTGAGGTATTCCTTGGCGTTTTCCATCACTCAAAGTCGGTTACAACGTTCGAAGAATCCTATCGACTCAAGTTCAGTTTTCATGGAAGCCTCTTCCTCGTCAGTCATGTTCTGGAACGGAGTCCGGTTCTTGCCTAAGTCGAGACCGATGAGTTTCATGATCCGCTTCCCGGCAACGATATTCCCACGATAACGGCAAATCACGTTGATGACCTCTTGTGAGAAGTTCTGTCGTTCCCGTGCCGTCAGCACGTCACCATCTTTCCAAGCCTTGATGATGCCTGTGAGTTCACGACCGTTGTAGTTGGTTGTTCCACCGATTCCGCCCTCTGCACCGCCCATGACGAGACTCGGGAGGATGGTCTCGTCCTGACCGTGCAACATGTCGAACTTGCCGTCTTTGTAGAGTCGGCACTGGTTATATTCGTAAAGGCTTTCAAATGTGTATTTGATGCCAGCAAAGTTCGGCACACGTCCATCAACTGCCTCCAATAGTTTTATCATAGGGAGATACACACCGTTGAAAGCCGGAATGTGATAAAAATAAAATGGGAGGTCAGAAGCCCCGCATGCGATTTCCTCGATATATTTCACCAGTTCCTCGATTCTGCTGATTTTAGGGAAAGGAGGAGCCATGGAGCCGATTCCCCATGCGCCGATTGACTGAGCGTGTTCAGCCAGTCGGCGGCTCTCGCGAACGCAGCAACTGCCTACGTGGACTATTACTTTGAAGTCGTCGGGTGCAGCCGCGATCCATGCCTCGGCAAGAGTGATTCTCTCTTCAGGAGTCAGCATGTATCCCTCGCCTGATGAGCCGTTGATGAACACGCCTTGAAGTCCGTTCTTTTTGAGCATTTCCGCATACGCCGGAATTGGTTTCAGATTGATATCGCCATTCTCGTCAAACGGGGTGAACGGCGCATCTATAAGTCCGTGAATCTTTTCCATAATCATTGTATGTTGTCTGTCTTTGGTTTGAGAATTATGATTTGAAGTAACAATGCGATTACCAATGGAACTGCCAGCCATGCGAAACTCGCTCCGAGATTGCCGTCATCGCTCCATCTGCCCATGAGAGTGGTGACCGCTGCTCCGGCGAAAACCCCCATCATATTCATTACGCCGTATGCGGTGGCACGGTGACGGGTTGATATGAACTGGCAGAGTATCGGCATGTTGTTGGTGTCGAACATACCATATCCGATTCCGAACAGAATGCCAGCGGAAAGCACAGCGTGAAGACTATGTCCAAGACCGATCAGAAGCAGTGCCGGTATTGTAAGGAACAAACCAATAGCACTCGTGTATATTCTGCCTTTGATGTTCCTCTGCACCCATCTGTCAGACATGAGCCCACCGATAAACACCCCGACGAATGATGAAGCGGCAATCGTGATAGTGGCCAAGGGCCCTGCCTCTGTCATCGGTATGTCGAGACTGGATGCAAACAGGGTGGGAAGCCAGTTCCTGATACCCCATCCCGGCAGGCTCGGTGCCACGAAGTAGAACAAGAGGACCCAGAAAGCGGTCGTAGAGAGGATAATGGTCAGCCCTGCAAACAGACCGTCCTTATGGGATGTGGTGGATTCACTTTTGTTTCCGGTTTCGGCTGGAGTCTCCGTCTGCCGTCTGCTCCTTTTCTCTTTGAGGAAGAGGATGAGGACTATGCTGTAAAGAATTCCGATGATTCCGAAAATATGGAATGTCTGACACCATGAGAACGATGCGGCGACGACAGCCCCGAATCCCCCGATGGCCTGACCTACATACAACCCAGTCGTGTGGACACCCACGGCAAGGGAACGCGATTTCCCGCTGTGCCAGTCTGCGATGAGCGATAGAGCAGACGGGATGTACAGAGCCTCACTGACACCCATCACAGCACGTAGCCAGTACAACTGTGTGTAGTTTGTGGTGTAGCCCATCAACAGTGTGACTGCAGACCAAACGAACAGACTCCCTACGACTAACCATTTTCTGCTGACTTTATCTGCCACCATGCCCGCAAAAGGACTCACAAAGCCATAAATCCAGAGAAATACGGCCATCAATGCGCCAAAGGCTTCCGCCTTGCGTAGTTCCGCAATGTCAACTTTCATGGCTTCCTGCATTGTGGAAAGCATCTGGCGGTCAAGATAGTTCAGTAACGCTACTACCCAAAGTAGCGATACGACTATCCACGGATAGAACTTCTTGGCATTCATATTGGTTGTCGGTTGTCGGTTGCGTCTGTTTGGGAGAATTTGAGCAACAGTTGTTTGGCTTGTCTTCGTCTAATAGCGTAGAATCCCCATTTGTCTGGAACATGATAGAACATAGACTTCTTTTTCTTGCATTCCCTGTAGAGAAAACGAAAGGTGCTTCTGTATATCTCATCATATAGGTCGCCTGACGAAAACAACTCTGCGTTTTGGTTGTAAATGTTCTTGACGATAGCTGACAGACGCATCCCCTTAGGCTTTCGCATAAGGATTTCAATCATTTGTTTGTAATAGAGTTCCTTCATATTCACCGCAAAGTTAAGAAAAAACGGTAATAACGCAAAATATTAGTTGGTAATATCAAAAAAATAGTGTAATTTTGTACTCCGATTAGGAAATACGTAGATAAAGTGGAGAAAAATGGTCGCAACAAAATCAAAGTCAAAATATAATACTCGAAAAGTCAAAACAGGAAAAACAGAGCCAGACATACCAAAGTTCCAGATTGTAAAGTTCGTATTTGGCATACTTGTTCTGTCCTATGCGATTTTTCTGTTGTTGTCTTTCACTTCATATCTCTATTCCGGTGCGGATGACTTCAGCATATTGGATGACATGAAAGGCGATGTCATAGCCAACCCAGTTCCGGAATTCAAGAACGTGTGCGGTTTCTGGGGAGCGAAGTCGGCCTATTTCTTCCTTAATGACTGCTTCGGTCTGGCATCTTACTTCGTGCCGGTCTTTTTGGTTATGTTGGCATTGAAGTTGATAGGGGCTTTCAATATCAAAATGATAAGGCAGTTTATCACTCAGGGCATCTGCATGATATGGATAAGTCTTTTCCTTGGTTCTCCGGTGATAAGCAATCTTCCTTTGTTCAAGACATCGCACATAAAACCAGGCGGTGCGAGTGGCATGTTCACAGATTACACTGTCACTTCTTATGTAGGGGAGCCTGGCTTGTATCAGATTCTGATTCTCTTCGCGATTCTCATCCTCATTTATTTCAGTGTCAACACCATCGTTGTGATACGGAAAGCCCTGAGAATGCAGTATCTGAAGAACCGGATTCATTTTGGCCAAGGGGCGAGTGAACACGGCGAGGAGAAAACGCAGGCGGCTCCTGTTGTTGTGCCGAAGGTTGATGAATGCGAGTACGAACTGACTCCATCTGGTGTCGTTGACAAAAACTCAGGGGAACTTGTGTGGATTGAAGATGCCACTCGTGAGTCTGGAGATAAGGACAGCAACGTGTTCGGCTCTGGCGATGGTGACCTTGGGCACAAAACACCAGCGCATCCAGTCCAGCCAGAGACTGAGGAGAATCTTCCTGCCGGTCAGGATGTGAAACCCGCTGTTGATGATACAGCCGCCCTTTTCGATCAGATAGCACAGAGAGCTTCGTCAACTAATCATGAGGACAAACCAACCTCTGTCGATTTCTCAATCACAGAAAGTCCCAAAGACTCAGAACGTGTAGTCAATCCTGACAGTCCTGCCAAAGAGGAACCAACCACTCCCTATGATCCTCATAAAGACCTGGAGTACTATCAGAGGCCTCCGTTCTCGTTGCTTGATCATCCTGATGTCAGTGACGCACAGATTGATATGGATGAGCAGAAAGCCAATAAAGACCGTATAATTCAGGTGCTTCATAGTTTTGGCGTTGAGATCAGCAGCATCAAGGCAACCATCGGACCGACAATTACGCTCTATGAGATAACACCGGCAGAGGGAATGCGCATCAGCAAGATAAGAAACCTTGAGGATGACATTGCGCTCAGCCTTGCTGCCGAAGGTATCCGTATCATTGCGCCTATACCAGGGAAAGGTACTATTGGTATTGAAGTTCCGAACAAGCGTAAGAACATCGTCTCAATGGACAGTGTGCTTGAGTCAAAGAAATTCCAGGAGACAACCATGGAACTTCCTTGCGCCTTAGGCAAGACCATTACCAACGAGGTGTTCATGATTGACCTCGCAAAGGCTCCGCACCTTCTTGTAGCTGGTGCCACCGGTATGGGTAAGTCCGTAGGATTGAATGCCATAGTGACATCCCTCCTCTATAAGAAACATCCTTCCGAACTGAAGATTGTCATGGTTGATCCAAAGAAAGTGGAGTTCAGCATCTACAGTCCTATTGAGAACCACTTCCTTGCCAAACTCGAAGATGAGGATGAGCCTATCATCACTGACGTGCAGCATGTAGTCAAGACTCTGAACAGTCTGTGCCAAATGATGGATCATAGGTACGAACTGCTTAAACGTGCTCAAGTCAGGACAATCAAGGAGTACAATGAGAAATTCAAGTCACGTCAGCTTGATCCTCGTGTTGGTCATGAGTTCATGCCATACTTCGTTGTCATAATCGATGAGTTCGGTGATCTCATCATGACAGCAGGAAAGGAAATAGAACTTCCGATCTGTCGCATCGCCCAGTTGGCCCGTGCCGTCGGCATTCACATGATAATAGCGACTCAGAGACCGACTGCGAATATCATCACCGGTACTATCAAGGCGAACTTCCCTGCCCGTATCGCATTCCGTGTGGCAGCGATGATGGACTCTCGTGTCATCCTCGACCGTCCGGGTGCCAACCAGCTTATCGGTCGTGGTGATATGCTTTATCTACAGGGTGGAGATCCGGTCAGAGTGCAGTGTGCGTTCATTGACACTCCTGAGGTCTCAAGAATCTGTAGGTATATCAGTACCCAACAAGGTTATCCTCATGCAGCCTACCTTCCTGAAGTGGTGGCCGAAAGTGACGAGGGTGGCAGTGGCTCTGACGGTGACGATTTGGGCCGTCTGGATCCTATGTTCGCTGAGTGTGCCAGACTGATAGTGAGCAAGCAGATGGGCAGCACCTCGTTGCTCCAACGTCAGTTCTCAATTGGCTACAACAGGGCAGGGCGTCTGATGGATCAGATGGAAAAGGCCGGTGTGGTGGGACCTCAGGTCGGTCAGAAGCCTCGTGAAGTGTTGATACAGGATTTTGTGTCACTTGACAGACTGATCAGTTCTTTGATGTCATGATTCATATTCTGAAGTTAATAAGGTGGGTTCTGACAATTCACCGAACAAATAATAAATTCACAACCATGGGTGATATGGTTCTTTTCAGCGCTTTTGGCTTTGTTCCGGCATCCTGGGTGTCGCTCCGCTTGCCATGGACCAGAAATAGATTAGCCTTTCAGACTGCATCGGGCTGAAGGCTCACATGCGTGAGCGCTTATCCTTGTTTAGGGCTGAGGGCTCCTTCCACACAGCAACCTGCTCGCAACAAACCACTAAATCGCAAGAAATGAATTTGTAGAACCCACCATAAACGAAAGGTAATGAAAAGACTTTTTATCGGACTGTTGTCCACACTCCTTATCTGCGCACAGTCTCTATATGCACAGCCCGCAGACGTTCTAAAGAAAGCTTCCGCCCAGGTCAAGAAGGATGGAGGAATCATGGTCGGATATACTATCTCTAATGGCTCGTCTTCCGATAAAGGCATACTCAAAATGGCAGGAAGGAGGTTCCATTCACAGATGGGCGACCTGATTACTTGGTTTGACGGAAAGAATCTTTGGTCATACGTCAAGACTAACGATGAGGTCAATCTCACTGTTCCAACACGCAGCGAACTTGCAAAAATCAATCCGTACTATTTCCTCGACTTCTATAAGAAAGGCTACAAGGTCTCGGCTGGCAAAAGCACCGAACGGTATCATGAGGTTATACTCACCGCAGACAACGCAAAGGCAAGTCTTGCAAAAATCGTAGTGAGGGTGGGGAAACTCGACTATCGTCCTCAGTATCTCAAGGTGACGACTAACAGAAATCAGGTGCTTGAGGTCACTGTGACATCATACGATAAGGGTCAGAAATTCCCGGATTCGACATTCAGGTTCGACAAGACAAAGTATCCTAAAGCGGAAATCATTGATTTAAGATAAATTATGGAAAGAATAAAGTGCTTGATAATAGGTTCCGGACCGGCTGGCTACACAGCGGCAATATATGCAAGCCGGGCAAATCTCGGTCCTATACTGTATGAGGGTATGCAACCTGGTGGTCAGCTTACTATTACCGACATGGTAGAGAACTTCCCAGGCTTTCCTGATGCTTTATCTGGTCAGGAACTTATGGAACGTATGCGTCAGCAGGTGGTCAGGTTCGGAGTCGAGATACGTCCTCATCTTTGTGTCAAGAGCGACTTGTCCGCCGCTCCTTATCATTTTGTTTTCGACGATGACACTCAGGTCGAGGCGGATACTGTCATTATCGCCACTGGCGCCAGTGCCAAGTTTCTTGGACTCAGTGACGAACGGAAATACATGGGACAGGGCGTGAGTGCTTGTGCCACTTGCGATGGATTCTTCTATAGGAGACGAACGGTGGCTGTAGTGGGCGGCGGTGACACTGCTTGTGGTGAGGCGATATACCTTGCCGGACTCGCAAAGAAAGTATATCTCGTCGTAAGGAAACCATTCCTACGCGCCAGCAAAATCCTACAGCAGCGGGTTGAGGAGAACGAGAAGATAGAGATTCTCTATGAGACCAACACAGAAGGACTTTACGGAGAAGACGGAGTCGAAGGCGCACATCTGGTTTTCCGGAAGGGGGAGACTGACGAACGTCATTACGATCTTCCTATTGACGGGCTCTTCCTTGCCATCGGACATAAACCGAACAGTGATGTCTTCAAACCGTGGATTGAGACCGATGAGTCAGGTTACATAAAGACGAAGAACGGCACCCCTTGTACCAATATACCGGGTGTCTTTGCTGCCGGTGACGTTGCCGACCCTGATTATCGTCAGGCCATTGTCGCTGCCGGCTCCGGCTGCAAGGCTGCCATGGAAGCCGAAAGATTCCTTCAGGGAAAATGAGGCCGCGGGCACACATAAGTATGATGAAAAATAACCTCAGTATATGACATCAAAGGAAGTGTGGAGTCTTTTCCGACTCATCAACAAAAACAAGAACCTGGCAGCCAAGCGCCATCCCATGTTCGAGAAAAACCGGGCGATGAAGGTATTCACATACATATTCATTGCTTTCTGGGCTTGCTATCTGATTTTCTTCGGATTCCTTTTCGCCAATGTGATAGAAGACGGAAAGACGGAGCCATACGATGTGATCAACGGTGGGTTGATTATATTCCTTATGATTGACTTCGTCACTCGTTTCGGCATGCAGGAAACACCTGCTCAGGAAATCCGCCCCTACAAACTGTTGCCAATTCCCGAGGACTTTCTTCACAATGTCTTTCTTCTCAGGATTGGGCTTTGCGGCTATAACTTCTTCTGGTTTTTCTTCTTTGTGCCGTTTGGTTTTGTGTCGGTCGCGATGTTGCCATGCTATACCTTACTGAACTTCCTCGGCTATATGCTCGGGATATGGCTCATGTTCGTGCTCAATGCCTACTGGTATCTTTTCTGGCGTACCCTGATTAACCACCACACCGCATACTGGCTAATACCAATCGCGGTATATGCCGCAATGGTCTTTCTCGGAATGATGGAAGGCGAATGGCTGATGGATTTCTCCAGAAACCTTATGAGAGGTTGCATTAATGGCAATGTGCTGTCATATCTGGCGATTTTGGCATTGATAGCAATATGCTTTTTCGTCAACCGCTGCTTCCAGAAAAGATTTGTCTATTACGAGATTGCGAGAGTGGAGAAGATTCTCAAGGTCAAGTCCTCAGAGATGAGTTTCCTCAACCGCTTCGGTGAAGTGGGCGAGTATCTCAAACTCGAGCTCAAGTCCATCCGTAGGAACGCAGTAGTCAGGAAGCAGTTCATCACAGGCATCATCTGTACCGTCATGCTCTGCAGTCTGTTCGCCTTCACCGACGCTTACGACAATCAGCCGTTCATGCGCTCTTTCGTATGTGTCTATTGCTTCTCGGCTCTTGGTGTTATCACCCTGACAAGCGTCATGGGCGCTGAGGGCAACTATATCGACGGTCTTATGAGCCGCAAGGAGTCAGTACTCTCCTTGCTTAAGGCAAAGTACTATTTCAACTGCATGATGATGATACTCCCCATCCTTTTCTGCATCATGCCGCTTGCTGAAGGGAAGATGACCATTTACGAGGCACTCGGATGCTTCTTCTTCTCCATGGGAGTCATATTCCCGTTCCTCTTCCAACTGGCAGTCTATAACGACACCACCGTTCACCTCAACGAGAAGATGACGAGAGGAGGCAAAAGCACCAAAGCACAGATAATCGTTTCACTGGTGGCGCTTTTCTTCCCGATGGGCTTGATGTACATACTGATGATTGTCCTTGACGCCATGATGGCAGGCATCATCATGGCGGCGATAGGACTGGTAGGCACCATCGCCCACCCACTTTGGCTAAAGAATATTTACAAACGTTTTATGAATAGAAGATATGAAAACATGGCAGGTTTCCGTGCAACTCGATAATGTCAAGAAGACATTCGGCGAGACAGTCGCGCTGTCAATCGACAGCCTTCACATCAATGAAGGGGAGATATTAGGTCTTGTTGGTAACAATGGCGCAGGAAAGACTACGATGTTCCGTGTTCTGCTCGACCTCCTCAAGCCCGACTACGGTGAGTGCAGAATCGGAGACTTCGTAACCTCTCGTTGCGAAGACTGGAAGTCATACACAGGCTCCTACATAGACAATGGCTTCCTGATTGACTACCTCACGCCTGAGGAGTATTTCTCTTTTATCGCCAAGGTGAACAGGCTTTCCAAGGATGAGCTCGACGACCGTCTTCGCCAGTTTGGTGACCTGATGAACGGTGAGGTGATGGGGCAGAACAAACTGATCCGCAACCTCTCAGCCGGCAACAAACAGAAGGTCGGCATCATCTCCGCAATGCTCCATAACCCAGGGCTCATCATACTGGACGAACCGTTCAATTTCCTTGATCCGTCCAGTCAGTTGGCTACGAAATACATCCTTGAGGATTATAACAAGAAGACCGGTGCGACAATCGTCGTGTCGAGTCATAATCTGTCACATACCATTGACATATGCTCACGTGTGACTCTTCTCGAGCACGGCGTCATAATCAAGGACTACAGCAAGGATTACGAGAATCTCAACACGGAACTCTCCGAGTATTTTGAACGTGGTCTTCATCACGAAACCCAGCCATGAGCGTCAAGATAGAGGAAAGTTGGCTACCTTGGCTTCAGGACGAGTTCGAGAAACCATATTTCCGTTCTCTCATTGAATTCGTCCGTCAGGAGTATTCACGCACAAGATGTTATCCTCCAGGCAGCCTCATCTTCAACGCCTTCGACACCACGCCATTTCATAATGTCAAGGTAGTCATGCTCGGCCAGGACCCCTATCATGAGCCAGGTCAGGCTCATGGATTGTGCTTCTCCGTGAACGATGGCGTTCCTTTTCCCCCTTCACTGGCGAATATTTTCAAGGAGATTGAGTCCGACCTCGGCATTCCCGTACCCCGGAGCGGCAATCTCACCCGATGGGCACGGCAAGGCGTACTCCTTCTCAACGCCACCCTCACGGTCCGCGAGCACCAGGCTGCCAGCCATCAGCACAAAGGCTGGGAGGAATTCACTGACGCCGTGATTCGCATACTCAGCAAGAACAAAGAGAACCTCGTGTTCATCCTCTGGGGTGGGTATGCGCAGAGCAAAATTCCTCTTATTGATCAGACGAGACATCTCGTACTCCGTTCCGCGCATCCTTCTCCACTCTCCGCTTATCGTGGGTTCTTCGGAAACCATCACTTCTCACTTGCCAACGACTATCTCAGAAGCAAAGGCATAGAGCCTGTCTCATGGTAGTGCGGCAATGAGCCATGTACCGAAGTCGCGTAATGAGTGATGGCTACGGAAAGTGAATCAAGAATCTGCTTTGTCATAATGAATCGCATATTAATAATCATATTAGGTGTAGTAGCATCGTTCTCGCCTTGTCATGCCCAGAGCGACTCCCTGGTCTGTCGTAGTCTCTCACGACGCGGCGTTCCTATCACGACCGGAAACAGCGTCCGTCTCATCAAGAGCGGTCACGACAAGTTCGAGGACATGTTCTACGAGATAAGGAACGCCAAGTCATTCATCCATCTGGAGTATTTCAATTTCCGCAATGACTCCATTGCCAACCTGCTGTTCTCCATCCTGGCCGATAAAGTCAGGGAAGGGGTCGAGGTTCGTGCCATGTACGATGCCTTCGGCAACTCGTCAAACAACCAGCCTATTAACCATTCCCATCACGACTCAATATCATCCACAGGCATCAGTCTTGTCAAATGGGATCCGATCACATTCCCCTGGGTGAACCATATCTTTCCTCGCGACCATCGCAAAATCGTCGTCATCGATGGCAGGGTGGCGTACACCGGAGGGATGAACGTGGCTGACTACTATGTCAACGGTCTCGAAGGCATCGGCCCTTGGAGGGATCTCCACATGCACATCGAGGGCAGTGCGGTCAACGAACTCAACAAAATCTTCTGTGGCATGTGGTACGAGGAGACGGGTGAGTTACTCACTGGGGCGAAGTACTTCCCTGAGCCTGAGAAGGCCGGCGACGTCAAGATGGCTGTCGTTGACCGCGTCCCGCACCGTACCAACAAGGCCATTCGTCAGCTGTATATCGACATGCTCGACAATGCCCAGCGCAACGTGCGACTCATCAACCCCTATTTCGTTCCCACTAAGAAAGTCCGCGCGGCTTTGCGACGTTGCATAGAGCGCGGGATAGACGTCCAGATCATGATCTCCGAGAAGGGCGACATTCCTCTCACACCCAATGCCTCACATTACGTCGGCCGCAAGATGCAGAAGTATGGGGCGACCGTCTATCTCTTCCAGGGTGGGTTCCATCATTCCAAGATGATGACCGTCGATGACACCTTCTGCACCGTCGGCTCATCCAATCTTGACAGCCGAAGCCTCCGCTGCGACTATGAGATCAACACCGTGGTCTTCGACAGGGACTTCACAGCGGAACTGAACGACATGTTCAGGGAGGACGCAGGTCAGTCCGTCCGCATGTCACGCGAGTTTTATCGAAACAAAACATTATGGAACCGCTTCGTAGCATGGTTCGGTAATCTCTTAACCCCTTTCCTATGAAAAGAAAAAACAATCTCCGACGCCTTGCCCTTATGTTGGCAATGGTCGCTTTCGCGTCAGCTGTTTGCGACGCGCAGAAACGTGAGTTCCGTGGCGCATGGATTCAGTGCGTCAATGGACAGTATCTCGGCAAGTCAATGGCTGAAATCCGTCAGATGCTATCCTCACAGCTTGATGTCCTGCAAAAAGACGGCATCAACGCCATCATGTTTCAGGTCCGCGCCGAAGGCGATGCCCTCTACAAGTCCAGCTATGAACCCTGGAGCCGTTACCTTACTGGCAAGCAGGGGATTGCTCCGTCCGATGGCTGGGACCCGTTGGAGTGGATGATAGAGCAATGCCACAGCCGCAATATGGAATGCCATGCCTGGATCAACCCCTACCGAGCTAAGACCAAAGGCACGATCGCATTGGCCCGCAATCATCAGGTCGTGCTCCATCCCGAGCGGACCTTCCGTTATGGCGACCTCATCATCTTCGACCCGGCCAAGGAAATCAACCGTCAGTACATCTGCGCCGTCATTGAGGACATACTGGTCAATTATGACGTTGACGGACTCCACATGGACGACTACTTCTATCCTTATCCCGAGGCCGGTATCGAGATTCCGGACGGGAATGAGTTCCTGACCCATCGTCGCGGTTTCGATAACATCAACGACTGGCGACGCGACAATGTCAACATGCTTATCCGTGACATCCACAAACTCATCCGCACCGTCAAGCCGTGGGTCAAGTTCGGAGTATCCCCGTTCGGAATCTACCGTAACAACCCTGCCGGCGTCAACAGCGAACGGGGTAGTGCCACCAACGGACTTCAGAACTACGACCAGCTATATGCCGATGTCGTCTATTGGGTCAGGAAAGGATGGGTTGACTACAACATACCACAGATCTACTGGAACATAGGTAACAAGGCGGCAGACTACAAAATACTCGCGGAATGGTGGAACGACTATTGTGGCGAACGTCCCGTCTTCATCGGACAGGATGTAGAGCGCACAGTCCAGGGCGCCGACCCCGACAACCCGTCAACTCATCAGATGGCCGCGAAGTACCGTATCCAGCGCTCGCTCCCTAACATCAAGGGCAGTTGCCAGTGGTATGCGGCTGCCGTCGTGAGCGACATCGGTTCATACGGCACTCTCCTCCAGAACCACTACCATAAGACACCCGCGCTCCAGCCTCTGATGCCGTGGATAGACAAGAAAGCGCCGAAGAAAGTACGCGGGCTCTCTGTCATCATTGAACCAAGCACTGGAGACATATTCCTTTCCTGGAAGTCGCCTCGCGGTAAGAAAGAGCTCAATGCCGCCAAGTCCTATGCCATATACAGATTCGTCAAAGGCGAGAAGATAGACATCGACTCACCTGAGGCAGCCAGACATCTCGTAGCCATCACACGTGACACTCGCTATCAGCTCGTAGGCAATCAGTCAGGCTGCACTTTCGTAGTCACAGCCTTGGACCGTCTCCAAAACGAATCCAAAGTCAGGAAAATACAATTGTAGGGCACAGAAATCGGCGCATGTGCATTATTCCGTGGACACTCCAAATCCAAGAAGACCCGGTAATATCGCTCAGCCATGTCAACCGTCCACTGGACTGCGAACGTCTGTGGACGGTTTTTGATTTGATGAACCCCCGGACTGCGGATAACAATACGAGAGACTGCGGATAACATTACCAGAGACTGCGCTTAACATTACCTACTTGTTAGTAACAAGTATATACCTCCTGTTACTAACAGCGCATACCTCCTGTTACTAACAGCGCATACCTCCTGTTAGTAACAGATATATACCACTTGTTAGTAACAGAAATATAGTTTTGTCCGTAATCGTGGATAATGTCATGCGCACCCTTGCGATGTCTCGTGCGTAGTATTGCCAAATGGCGTGCGGTGTGTCAAGTCCTGGCGACCGTCGGAGATGGTTTGTCGGACAATGATGCTGCAAGGGTAATCATGGATGTTGGGTGCTATGAATTCATTTCTTGTGTTTTTGAAATCGTGGATTGGCTCACGTCGGCCAGATGTGCTGACGCGGTCAGACAGGCTCTCGCTCGGGAGTTGGGTTTGTGGCCAGAGATAGGGTGGGGCGTATGGCGCCCCGTGACCGCCCATCGCGGTGTGTGTTGATTCCTGTGGCTACAATGTGACTCCTGTCTTGAAGATGGCTATCTCGTGGTAGCCGTGGAGTTCGTTGTTAGTGGGTGTGCCGTTGGCTATGGAAAGTACTTGTCGGGCGAACGCTCGGGCGAGTTCTGCCATGGATGTGCCTTCGAGTAGTGTGCCGGCGTTGAAGTCTATCCAGTTGGGTTTGTCGCGGTAGAGCGTGGTGTTGGTCGATATCTTCATTGTCGGTACGAAGGTGCCGAATGGTGTTCCGCGACCTGTGGTGAAGAGTACGATATGGCATCCTGAGGCGGCGAGTGCCGTGCTTGCCACGAGGTCGTTGCCAGGGGCTGAGAGGAGGTTGAGCCCTTTGCTCTCAAGTCGTTCGGCGTAGCGGAGCACTCCCCTGACGGGACTCTTGCCGCATTTCTGGGTGCATCCCAAGGCTTTCTCTTCGAGGGTTGATATGCCGCCTGCCTTGTTGCCTGGTGACGGGTTCTCGCCGACGGGCTCTCCGTGGGAGAGGAAATAGGCTTTGAAGTCGTTGATGAGGCTGACTGTCTGCCTGAAGAGTTCCTCGTTCTCGCAGCGGTTCATGAGGATGGTCTCTGCTCCGAACATCTCCGGTACTTCTGTGAGCACGCTCGTGCCGCCTGCTTTGACTATCATGTCGGAGAACACTCCGAGCAGTGGGTTGGCCGTGATGCCTGAGAATCCGTCGGACCCTCCGCACTTCAGTCCTATGCGGAGTTCGGACGTGGGTATGTCCTGGCGTTGGTCAGAGGATACGAGAGCGTGGAGTTCCTCCATGATTGCCAGGCCGGTCCCGACTTCGTCGCCCTCGACCTGCTGGCAGACCATGAGGCGGATTCGGTCGGTGTCGTAGTCACCGAGAAGTCCCAAGAACTTGTCGGGCTGGTTGTTCTCGCATCCGAGTCCGACGATGAGCACGGCTCCCGCGTTCGGGTGCAGTACGAGGTCGCGCAGGATGAGCCGTGTGTTCTCGTGGTCCTCGCTGAGCTGGCTGCAGCCGTAGTTGTGTCCGAACGGTATCGCCTTGGTGTCATGGGTCGCATTGAACCGCGCGGCTATCTCGTTGCAGACTCCGTTGACGCATCCGACTGTCGGCACAATCCAGATGTCGTTTCTGATACCGACCTCGCCGTTACGCCTTCTGAAGCCCCGGAACGTCGGTGGGAGCTCGATGCCGAAGGTGTCAACCGCGGTCTCGCCTACTGGATTGTACTCGTAGTCGAGGAGTCCTGAGAGGTTGGTCTTGATATTCGTGTCATCGACGAGCGCTCCCGCCTTGCGGTCGGATGTCAGGTGCCCGATGGGGTAGCCGTACTTGATGACGTCCGCACCCTGGCGGAGGTCTTCCAGGAGGAGTTTGTGTCCGGCGGGGATGTCGTCAGCGACGGTCAGCGACTTGCCGCCTATGCTGACGGTCTCGCCTTTGTGTGTGGGATGGATGGCTACTGCCACGTTGTCTGACGGATTGATCTGTATGACTTTCATGGTGGTTACATTTTGCGGTACTCCATCGGCGTGCTGCCGGTGTGCTGTTTGAAGTATTTGGTGAATATGGATGTGCTGCCGAAATTGAGTTCGTTGCTCAGTTGCTTAATGGATATGTTGCTGTTCTTGAGTAGTGCCTTCGACTCGAGTATGACGTACTCGTTGATCCAGTCGGACGCGAACTTGCCTGTGACGTCTTTCACTACCGCTGACAGGTATTTGGGTGTGACGCCGAGGCGTGTGGAATAGAAGGAGATGGTCCTCTCTTTTCGATAGTGTTCCTTCACCAGTTGCAGGAACTGTGCTGAGAGGTCGTCCTTGCGGTTGGCGATGAGTGGCTTCTCCTTGTCGATGTGTTCCTCCATGGCCTGAAGTCCGTTGTAGTGGAAGAGTCCGAGGTACATCCGCGCCACTTCTTCCTTGTACTTGAAGTCGGGCTGTAGGAGTTTGCGCTTCAGTATGGCGTATATTTCGGTGGCGTCGAGGTAGTTGTCATGGCTCAGTTCTGCCACAGGCACGTCGTTGTTGCGGTGCAGCATCGCCATGCCTATCATGATTTTGTGTGAGTAGTCAAAGAAATCCTTTGCGATTGCTATGATGAACCCGCTGAAGTCCGGGCTGGTCTCCATGATTTGCATGAATGAGCCGGCTGTCATCGTAGCGACCATCTTCTCGCGGATGACGTACTCATGCAGGTTGATTCGCATTCTCGTGTAGCCTCCCGTGGCTACCATGACGATGGTCATCGTGAGACGCACAGGGGCTTTCATGGTGGTTGACCCGTATCGGTGACGTGTGAGGTTGTCCATGAGATAGAGTTTCCCGTCTATCTTGGCGCAGTCCTCGTCAATGGGGAAGGATGAGAAATCCAGTGTCTTGAGTTCTGTCATGATATCACCTCGTTGACTTTGATGTCGTGTGGTTCGGTGGGAATGTGTTCGATAAGCTGGAACGGGTAGCAGAGACCGATGGTATGGCATCGGAGCAATGGAAGGAACCGGTCGTAATAGCCTTTTCCCCTGCCGAGGCGGTTGCGGTCGCCGTCGAAGGCGACTCCCGGAATCACGGCGAGGTCGATGCTTCGGTAGTCGGTGAACACGGCTCCCACCGGTTCGCAGATGCCGAACTTGCCTTCCTCGCAGCGCCCGTCGAAGACGCGGAGCGTGATGTCATCGCCTGTGACGACAGGTAGGAGTATGGTTTTCTCCCTCCAGTGGCGGTTGATCAACTCGTGGGTGTTGACCTCGTCGGGAAGTGAATGGAATAGTAGCAGTCGGCGAGACTGGCGGAACAGCGGATGCCGTTCCAGTCTGCCGGTGGCTTCCTGGCTCATCGCATCAAGCGAAGCGGCGTCGTAGGCCGTTCTCCTGACCTGCCTGAGATGGTCTCTTATCTCCTGCTTAGTCATTGGCGTGAAGTACGGGACGTGTCTCCCGGCGTTTGTAGATCTCTATCGCTCTCGCTACGGTGATGTCGTTACGGTTGAAGTACTTGACGTATTCCTCCATGTCCATGATGTTGTAGAGGATGGAACCGAAAATCACATCCTCGAACAACTGGCGTGAGCGTTTTATGAGGTTGTTCCTGCGTTTGACGTTCTTGCTGTCGCAGAACTTGATGAACTGTTCGATGAGATGGGTTCTCCTGAGATGTGCCACGATAGCGTCGGCGTTGCCGAGCGACTCGAGTTCCTTGCGGTTGTTGTCGGAGTACTCGAAGCAGAACTGGCTGATTAGTCCCTTGCCGGCTACCTCCTGGTAGTATGACGTGAACGACGTGGTGTCCTCGGCGACAAAGACATCAGGCACGATTCCTCCTCCGCCATAGACCTCCCGTCCGATGCTGGTGTGGTAGATCTCGCCGCTCTGGCGGATGGAGTCTTCGTTGAAGAACTCCCCACGCTCGTAACGGCGTATGAGGTCGAGTTCGTAGTCCTTGTCATCGCCGCTGGAGTACGGTTTCTGGATGCAACGCCCTGAAGGAGTGTAGTAGCGTGCGACGGTGAGGTGTATCTGTGAGCCGTCGGAGAACGGGAATGGCTGTTGCACGAGACCCTTTCCGAACGTCCTGCGGCCGACAATCACGCCGCGGTCGTTGTCCTGTATCGCTCCCGCGAAGATCTCGGACGAGCTGGCGCTGAGCTCATTGGTGAGGACGATGAGCGGAATGTCCTGATATGAGCCACGTCCGTCGCTCTTGTAGTCCTCGCGTTTGATTTTCCTTCCCTGGGTATAGACTATCAGGCGGTTGGCAGGCAGGAACTCGTTAACCATCTGTATCGCACTGACCATGTAGCCACCGTTGTTGTCGCGCAGGTCGATGACAAGTCCTTTGAAGCCTTCAAGCTCAAGCTTGGCGAGTGCGGTGAGCAGTTCGGTGTAGGTCGTCTCACTGAATTTGGCTACCTTGATGTAGCCCAGTTCGTCATTGAGCATGTACGACGCGTCGATGCTGGTGAGTGGGATGTCACCGCGTACTATGTTGAAGTAGAGAGGCTCTTTCTCGCCGTGGCGTCGGATGCCCAGCCTGACAGTAGTGCCTTTCTCGCCCTTGAGCCGGTGGAGGGTCTCGTTGTTGGTCACTATCTTGCCTACATAAGGGGAGTCGTTGACGCTGACGATACGGTCGCCGGCGCAGAGTCCGACTTTCTCGGATGGTCCGCCCTTGATGATGTTGGTGATATAGACGGTGTCGTTACGGATGGTGAACTGGACGCCGATGCCGCTGAAACTCTTCTTCAGGTCATCATCCATCTTCGAGTCGTCAGCGGAGAGGTATGACGAGTGGGGGTCGAGCTTCGAAAGGATGGCGGGCATGGTGGACTCCACGATTGCCGCTATGTCCACGGTGTCAACGTACTGGTCATCTACGATGTGCAACAGGTCGTTTATCTTGTTCGATGTCGTGTTGATGATGTTCAGGCGGTTTCCTGCGAAGCGGTTGGCAAAGAACATGCCTATAATCATTCCGGCCACGACGCTCACGGCGATCACTATCGGCACAAATCTGGAATTCTTCTTCATTTCGTATCGTCTTTTTTTTGTTCAGTTGTTTATAGAACCCATGTTTGATAAAATCGTATTATTCGGTGAATTTATAGAATCCACCTTCAGTTGCTTATACTGAGATATACCACTTCTATTCCTGCTCGTCGCAGTAGGTTGATGCCCTCGTCGAGGCGGTAGTTCTCGCCATATACCACACGCCTGATGCCTGACTGGATGATTAGTTTGGCGCACTCGATGCATGGGGATGCCGTGATGTACATTGTGGCACCCTCGCTCGAGTTGTGTGAACGTGCCAGTTTGGTGATCGCATTGGCCTCGGCGTGGAGTACATAGGGCTTCGTCACGTTGTTCTCCTCGCAGATGTTCTCGAAACCAGACGGTGTGCCGTTGTAGCCGTCGGAGATGATCATCTTGTCCTTCACCACCAGTGCGCCCACCTGTCTTCTCTTGCAATAGGAGTTCTCTGCCCAGATGCGTGCCATCTTCAGATAGCGCTCGTCTAAGAGTGCTTGCTTGTCTCGTTCCATGATATTGTCTCGTTATATTCCTGAATCCAGGTCTATGTAGTTATTTTTGTCTTGATATATTCTCAGTACGTTGTGGTCGCCGGAATAGCTTGTGGCATTCCTCAGGATGTTTATGACGTAGCGGCTCAGTTCGGAAGGGTAGGTGGCGATGTCGCTTACCCTTACCTTCATGTCCCGGCTTTCGGGGTCTGCTTGCCATGTGCCGTTGAAGACCACGCCGTTCGTGAGCATTCCGTTGAGCGTGCCACCGGAGAAAAAGATCCAGTAGTTGTCTCTGCTCTTGTTTAGTTCCGTCAGCTTGCCGTTCTCAAATGTGCCGTTGTATCTGTAGCTGGTAATCTTGAATCTTCCAGAGAATATCTCATCAAGGTCATCATTCTTGTTGCACGAACAGACTGCCATGAGCAAGGCTGCGAATATCAATCCTCTTGTTCTCATAATCAATGTGTGTCCTGTTTGCTCAGCTCTTGTGGTTGTGGATTCCGTTTCTCTCCAGCAGTGCGTCAATGGTAGGCTCACAACCGCGGAAACGCTTGTAGAGTGTCATGGGTTTCTCAGTCCCGCCTTTCGAGAGAATGCAGTCGCGGAAGCGCTGTGCGGTGGCACGGTCGAAGATGCCGTTATGGCGGAAGACCGAGAAGGCGTCAGCGTCGAGTACCTCTGCCCACTTATAGCTGTAGTATCCCGCTGCGTAACCGCCTGCCATGATGTGGGAGAACTGTACGGACATACACGTCCCGGATGTGGTCTCGGTTATCTGTGCGTCTTTCCATGCTTCTTGTTCGAAGGCTTCTATGTCGCCCTCGAATTCATGTTCGAGAGTGTAGAATGCCATGTCGAGAAGTCCGTACCGCACCTGTGAGAGGCAATCGGTGGCTATGTTGAAGTTCTTGCTTGCCACGACTCTGTCAATCAGCGCGTCGGGCAGCGGCTCGTCTGTCTTGTAATGACGCGCGAATGTGGAGAGGAAGTCCTTCTCTACGCTGAAGTTCTCCATCAGCTGTGAAGGCAGTTCGACGAAGTCCCAATCGACATTGCTGCCCGAAAGCTCACCATAAGTGCCGTCGGCGAAAATCTCGTGTAGTGCGTGGCCGAACTCATGTAGGAAGGTCTCAACCTCGCCGAGGGTGAGGAGTGAGGGCTTGTCTTCCGTAGGACGGGTGAGATTCATCACCAAGGATACATGAGGACGTGAGTCTGTGCCGTCTTCTTCTTTCCATTGCCCTTTGAACGTGGTCATCCATGCGCCTGATTTCTTGTCTTCACGTGGATGGAAGTCGCAGTAAAGCACAGCAAGGTATCTTCCGTCCTCATCGAATACCTCATAGGTATCTACCTCTTCGTTATAGACGGGTATGTCGTCGCGTTTGACGAAACTGATGCCGTAGAGCCGTGTGGCGAGTCCGAAGATACCTTGTTTGACCTTGCTGAGCTCGAGATATGGACGCAGCATCTCCGAGTTGATGTCGTAGAGTCTCTCCTTGAGTTTGTTTGAGTAGTAGCCTTTGTCCCAGGGCTTCAGCTCGAAATCCTCACCTTCCAACTCGCGTGCCATAGCCTTGAGCGCCTCTTGCTCTTTGAGTGCGGTCGGCTTGTAGGCGGTGATGAGCTGGCTGAAGAGCCTATAGACATTCTCCTTGTTCCCGGCCATTCGCTCCTCGAGAACGAAGTCGGCATAGTTGTCGTAGCCGAGTATCTGTGCTTCCTCACGGCAGAGGTCCACGATTCTTTTCACGATGGTGGTGTTGTTGCGTTTGTTGTCATGGAAACAGATAGTGTTGCTTGCCATGTACATCTGTCGGCGAAGCTCACGCCGGCTGCTGTAGGTCATGAACGGTGACAGTGAAGGGGAATGGAGTGTGAACACCCAGCCTTCCTTCTTCCGCTTCCTCGCCTCTGTCCTGGCTGCATCGACAGCGCTTTCCGGCAGCCCGGCAAGGTCTTCTTCATCGGTGATATGGAGTATGAAATCGTTGGTTTCCTTGAGTTTGTTCTGAGAGAACTTCAAGTCAAGCAGGCTCATCTCGTTGCTAATCTCACGGAGACGTTCCTGTCGGTCTTCCGGAAGGTTCACGCCGCTACGTGTGAAACCTTTGTAAGTGTCATCGAGGAGCATGAGGTCTTCTGGGGTGAGTGACGACCTGTCTGCATGCTCATAGACATACCTGACTCTCTCGAACAATCGCTTGTTGAAACAGATTCTGGTGGCATGGTCGGAAAGGATAGGGGATAGTTTCTCTGACAATTCGTCCATTTCATCTGTCGTGGAACAGCTCAGCAGGTTGAAGAACACTTCCGTGGCTTTGCCGAGCAAGTCGCCCGCACATTCAAGTGCGACTATCGTGTTCCTGAAGTCCGGCTCATCAGGGTTGTTCACAATGGCTTCTATCTCTTTGTCTTCGTCCGTCATGCCTTGCATGATGGCTTCTTCGTAGTCGCCCAGCGAGACTTCACCAAATGGAAACGTCTCGTGTGGCGTGTCGTATTTCTGTAATATCTTGTTCATCGATCAGTCTGTTGTCACTTGTCTGTCAGATTCTCAATACTAAGTACTGCAAACCCGCTTCTTCGCAGTACGATTTTTCCGTCTTGGTGCCATTGGTTGAGCACCCTCGACACGTTGAGCCGCGTCTCCTGTATGCAGTCGGCAAGCACCTCCATCTTTATCCTTATGTCCTTCTCGCCATATGGTATCTTGCACATCTGGCATATCAGGTTGCGGATTTTCTCCTCAATCCGCATCGGAACGACATCAGTACATCTGTCGTTCATCTTGCGGAGCATATTGCTCGTGTAGTTGATCATGTGGCTCTTGATGATGGGGTTGCTCATCAGCTTCTGAGTGAATACTGACTTCTGTATCTTGAATGTGGAGCCTTTGGTGTGGAATGAATATGTCCGCTCGCTGTTGCGTTTGACGCTGAATATGTTGTAAGGCTCAATCAGGTATGGCACGTTGCCGCATAGCTCGGTCAGAATCATATTCGGATGCGTGCAATGTAACTCAACCTCGAATTCACCATCCAGTATATAAATAAGGTGCATGAACGGTTCGCCTTGCTGGATGATGGTGTCCCCCTCGTCGTATTGCTCGAAGTCCAGTTTCAGTGTCTGAAGCACTTCGGTGAAGTCACTCAGACTCATCCCCTGGAAAAGAGGTAGGAGCTGCATCTTTTCGTACATTTTCATTTCCATGATGCAAAGTTAATCAATTTAACTTAAAAGTATCACAATTAATTAACACATTCTTCTTAAAAAAACATAAACGAAGCAATATTCCCCACTGAAATCCTTCGCATGTCCGTTTTATTTTATAATTTTGCAGCGAACAACATTAAAAACATTGTTATATGAAGAAGGTTATTTTCGTATTATCAGCAGTGGCAGTCTTAGGACTGTCTTCTTGCAAGACCAAGAAGCAACTGCTCAGTTGTCAGCAGGACAACAAATCTCTCACAGAGCAACTCCAGCAGGTGAAGAGTGAACTGGCAGTGGCACGTACACGTCTCTCCAGTCTCGATGACCAGCTCGCCTCAGCGCGTAGGGAGAATGAGGCGCTTCAGAAAACACTCGACAAGACTCTCTCGTCAACAAGTCAGTCGAACGTGAACATCGCTAAACTGGTTGACCAGATAAATGAGTCGAACCAGTACATCCGTCACCTCACTGACCTGAAGAGCAAGTCAGACTCCCTCAATCTCATCCTCACCAACAACCTCACTCGTAGTCTGAGCCGTGAGGAACTGAAAGACATCGACGTTCAGGTGCTGAAGGGTGTGGTCTATGTAAGTCTTTCTGACAACATGCTCTACAAGTCCGGCAGTTATGAAATCAACAGCGCCGCCAGAGAAGTGCTTGCCAAGATCGCTAAGATTATCACTGACTATAATGACTACGATGTCCTCGTTGAAGGTAACACCGACACGGTCCCAATCAGTCAGAAGAACATCCGCAACAACTGGGATCTCTCTTGTCTTCGTGCGTCAAGTGTGGTTCAGTATCTGCAGGAGAACTTCGGAGTCAATCCTTCACGTCTGACGGCCGGCGGTCGTGGTGAGTACAACCCCGTGGCCGACAACAGTACGGAGCAAGGTCGTGAACGTAACCGTCGTACACAAATCATCATCACTCCTAAACTCGACCAGTTCATGGAACTCTTAGAGAAAGACCCTACAAAGCAGTGAACGGTCTGTATCTGATGGGAATGACAACCGGCACAATCTCTACCATTGAGGTTGTGCCGGTTTCTTGATGGTACGCTCGGCATGAGCATTGCCTGACGCGTGCAAGTCTCATGTGAACTCTGATGCCCAAGGCAAGGGATGTCACCACGGGGCTTGATGCTGCCGTGGGGGTATGTGCCGGGAGGTCTTATTTCGGTGGCTTGGGGTACAAGGGTGTTCTTTTTCGTGAATTGTTTTGTGGTTTTGAAAAAATATTGTAATTTTGCAGAAGTAAAATTGTAATTATGAGAAAATCATACGAGCAGCCTGGCATCTACGTCAAGTACGTTGAGCTTTTAAGTGTCATCCAGACGAGTCCTTCTTCGGAGGATGTTCCGGGAGTGCCTGGCACTGATTCGCCAGGTGGTGAGGGTTTGGTGAAGGAGGAGGATGGTCGTGGCATATGGTGATTTCGTGCGCAGCATGATGGGATGTGACGCGCACAATCTGTATCCTCATACTTGCGATAGGTTTCCTCGCCTGTTTTCTAAACAAAAGCCCATTATGTCCTAATGGTACGTAATCTGGTTTTCGACTTTGGCAAGGTCCTTGTTGATTATGACTTTGTCACGACTCTTGATGGTTTCGTGGAGGAGGATAACGACAGGGCGGGGTTCAAGCGCCTGCTCCTCGACCCGGCATTCGTCGATGAGACCGACATAGGCTTCATGTCGTTGCAGGACATCATGCTCAGGGAGCAGCGACGTCATCCGCAGTGGGCTGAAGCGTTCAGGAGGTTCGATGAGAATTTCCTTGAATTCATAAAGGGTGAGATACCGGGAATGCATGTCCTGCTCTCACGCCTTCGTGACGAGGGCTTCAGGCTGTATGGTCTGACCAACTGGAGCAATACGGTCTATCGTGTGATTGGGAAATACGACATCTTGCGCATGATGGACGGTACTGTGATTTCGTCGGAGGAGAAAATCGTAAAACCCGACGTGAGAATTTACCTCAGACTGTGTGAGAAGTTCGGACTGAATATTGACGAGTGCATCTTTACCGATGACAAACAGGTGAACGTTGACGGTGCGCTACGAGCAGGAATGAAGGCGATACTTTTCCGCGACGCACAGCAATACGAACATGATCTGAGAGAAATGCTGAGGGTATGGGGCAACTGAGTACCGAGGAAATGATACGTATATAACCATAAATATTACAATCTGCAATGAAAAGACTATTTATCTCAATCGCTCTTATCTCTGCCTTTATCGGTGTCTATGCGAAGGGCGTGACGTTTCCGTTAGTGGATGCAGCCAGATTCGACACTATCATGGACGGGAAGAAAGTGGCTCTCTACACCATCACCAACGGTAAGGTGGCTGCTCAGGTGACAAACTTCGGCGGTTTCGTCGTATCCATGTTCGCACCTGACAAGGATGGCAAATTCGCCAATCTCGTCACTGGCTACGAGTCCATACACCAATATCTACGTTACAACATGGGCATGGTGGGTCCGGCATTGGGTCGCTATGCCAACCGTATAGCCAACGGACATTTCGTGATTGGCGGAAATGAGTACAATGTCACGAAGAATAGCGGACCGCACACGCTGCACGGCGGGTCGAAAGGCTTTGACCACACCGTCTGGGATGTGGTGAAGGCCACGAAGAACAAACTGGTGCTGTGCTGTGTCCTACCGGATGGGCTGGATGGCTTCCCAGGAACTCTGAAGACCACTCTGACCTATTCCATTACCAAGGATAACGGATTGTCAATTAGTTATGAGGCTGAGACCGATAAGCCTACGGTGGTGAACCTATCGAATCACACATATTTCAACCTGAATGGCGCCGGCAGTGGAGACATAATGGATCATATGCTTTCCATCAATGCCGAACAGATAACAGAGACCGATCGCGCCAACATACCGACTGGGAAATTCCTGCCTGTGGAAGGGACTCCATATGATTTCCGCCAGCCGGTACGCATCGGCGACCGCACCGTCGAGATGAAAGGCGGCTTCGGTTTCGGCATGATGAGGATGGAAATACCGGAAGGTAAGGTGCGTCAGTACGACAACAACTTCTGTCTCGCCCATAAATCGGGCGATGTGGAGCTCGTCGCAGTGCTTCGTTCCCCTTTGTCCGGACGAACGATGGAGGTCTGGAACAACCATCCGGGACTACAAGTATATACTGGAGCCAGGACTGCCATCGCACTCGAGTCACAGATGTTTCCCGACTCACCGAATCATCCAGAGTTTCCTTCCACTGAGATTCATCCGGGACAGATTTACCGACATACTGTGATATACAAATTCAAATGACGGAATAAAAAAAGGTGAAGGAACTCCTTCACCTTTTGGCTTATGATACGTGACTCGTCATTTGCATGGGATGGAGTCAACTCTGAGCTGATGGCGTCCGCCCTCGAAATCGGTTGCGAAGAACTCGTCAAGTATTTTCCACGCTAAATGCTCATCAATGAACCTGCCAGGCATTACAAGGACATTTGCGTCGTTGTGCTGGCGGATGAGGTGAGCGATCTCAGGTAACCAGCAGAGTCCTGCGCGGATGCTTTGGTGTTTGTTGAGGGTCATGCTGATTCCTTCGCCTGAGCCGCACATGGCAATACCAGGATATACTTCTCCGTTCTCGATTCCCTCTGCGAGCTTGTGGCCGTATTCCGCATAGTTGCAGGAATCCTCTGTGTATGTGCCATAGTCTTTATAGGGGATGCCTTTCTCTTCGAGATAGGACTTGACGGACTGCTTGAGCCCGAAGGCAGCGTGGTCGCTTGCCAAACCTACTGTTGTGTACTTCATTGCTGTATGTATTCTTGCTTGTGGTTGTCTGTCGCGAGGTTACTGAAAATCCGTATGCAAACAAAAAAAGGAACTCTTTTGAGTTCCCCTTATGCGGTGTGTACGAGACTCGAACTCGTGACCCCCTGCGTGACAGGCAGATATTCTAACCGACTGAACTAACACACCGTTTTGCCTATTTTTCGTTGTCCATTGTCGTTATCTCTCAAACGCGAGTGCAAAGGTACTGCTTTTTTTTGAACTACCAAAACTTTTTGCGTTTTTTTTTCTGAAAAATCAGTTTGCAGCCGTAAATTCCTCAAGAAACCGTTTGTCATTCTCAGAAAACATGCGCAAATCCTTGACTTGATACTTCAGATTGGTGATTCTCTCGACTCCCATGCCGAATGCGAATCCTTTATAGATTTTGCTGTCGATTCCGTTCAACTCAAGGACTGATGGGTGAACCATTCCGCAGCCTAAAATCTCCACCCAGCCTGTTCCTTTGCAGAACGAGCAGCCTTTACCACCGCACAGATGACAGCTGATATCCATCTCGGCGCTTGGCTCGGTGAATGGGAAGTAGGATGGACGAAGGCGAATCTGTGTGTCCTCCCCGAACATTTCACGCGCGAAAAGGAGCAGTACCTGCTTGAGGTCGGTGAAACTGACGTCCTTATTGACATAGAGACCTTCTACCTGATGGAAGAAACAATGGGCGCGTGCGCTGATTGCTTCGTTGCGATAGACACGTCCTGGGCAGATGATGCGGATTGGTGGTTGTGTGTGTTCCATCACGCGGCTCTGGACGGATGATGTGTGGGTGCGGAGTATGACGTCCGGGTGACTCTCGATGAAGAATGTGTCCTGCATGTCGCGAGCAGGATGATTCTCTGCGAAGTTCATCGCACCGAACACATGCCAGTCATCCTCGACTTCAGGTCCTTCCGCCAGTGAGAAGCCGAGACGTGAGAAAATATCAATGATTTCGTTCTTCACAATTGATAGCGGATGGCGCGAGCCGAGTTCAATGGGGTAGGGGGTGCGCGTTATGTCAAGTCCTTCCACCTCAGTATCGCTGTCTGTGCTTTCCAGTTGGGCGCGGAGGGCGTTGATCTTGTCGAACGCGCGGGTCTTTAGTTCGTTGATACGTATGCCAATCTCCTTCTTCTGTTCTGATGGCACATCACGGAAGTCCGCCATTAGCGCGCTCAGTGCGCCTTTCTTGCTCAGATATTTGATCCGAAGGGTCTCGAGTTCTTCTGCATTTGATGCCTGGAGGTTTTCTACTTCCTCTAACAGGCTCTGTATTCTTTTAAGCATTGTGTATTTGTTTATTCACTGCAAAGTTAGTGCTTTTTATCGGAAATTGAAAATTATATTCAAAAAAAGCGAACGATAAACGAATAAATTGATTGCATGTCGCTTTTTTTTAGTAATTTTGTGGCTCAAATGAATATGTTCAGTTGATGGCAATGAATAAACATTACATGATTGTCCTTTTGGCAACGTCAGCTGTCTTGATGGTCGCATGTGCCGGCGGAAAAACCGAACAGACAGAATATGTTGATACCCTGTTGGTTGATGAGGACAGTCTGGTAGAGGTTAGCGACACGCTCCAGCTTATCGAGGAACAACCTGTGTCGGCGCGTGCTGATGAGTTGTTCGATGATTTCTTCTTCAATTTCATTTCGGACGTGAAGTTCCAGCACTCAAGGACTGACTATCCGATGAAAAAGCATAAAGGCTCTATCTTCGATCATTTCTCCACTCATGACTTCTTCACCGTCATCTATGAACACGAAGACGATCTGGCCTTGCTGAAGGACACCACTCTGAAGAAGGTCGGGGTGGAGTGGATTTATCTTGACAGTATGAACGTCGATCGTTTCAACTTCAGGAAGATTGATGGTGAGTGGCTCCTGATTGACAGGACCGAGTACAGTTTTGAGGACTCGCCCAATGCGGACTTCTTTAAATTCTATGAGAGGTTCGTCGCTGATACTTTGACTCAGGTTGAGGCAATCGGTGATGGCGTCGCTTATACGGTCGAAGCTCAGGAGGGTGACGAGGAGGTGGACAGCATCGTTACTCCTGATATGTGGACGGAGTTCATGTCCGACAAGCCTTTGTTCAGTCCTGTGCTGGTGAATATTGACTATGGACAGAGAATCGGGAACGAGAACACACGTAATCTGTTGTTTCAGGGTTTCAGCAACGGAGTCAGCATTGAGTTTCGCTTTTCCTGCAAGGATGGTCTGTGGTTTCTGGACGCTATAGAATTATGAGATGTTATCATGACTTCAGTTTAAGGCGGTTCAACACCTTTGGCCTTGATGTCAAGGCTGAGAATTTCGTCGAGTATGAGAGCGATGATGACCTTAAATACATATTCAAAACTCTTCGCACACCTTATTTAATTATAGGTAGGGGAAGCAACATGCTTTTCACACACGACTACAGAGGTACTGTCTTGCATTGCGGTATTAGGGGCATTGACGTCGTAGGTACTGACATCGTCGTCGGTGCTGGTGAGGTGTGGGATGACTTTGTGGCTTGGACTGTGTCCAATGGTTATCCAGGAGTCGAGAACCTCTCCCTTGTACCTGGCGAGGTGGGTGCTGCTGCTGTTCAGAACATAGGTGCATACGGTGTCGAGGCAAAGGACTTCATCCGATGGGTGGAGTTTGTGTGTCTCTCAAATGGCGAGACTGTCAGACTTGGTTGTGAAGAGGCTGAATATGGTTATCGCCAGAGTATTTTCAAGAACAGCCTGAAAGACAAGGTGGCAGTCACAAGGGTCTGCTTCCATCTTGACACGGCTTTCGTGCCACGGCTTGAGTATGGTGGACTAAGGAAATATCTGACAGACTCGTTAGGCCATGATTTCGAAGAGGGGTTGTCTCCTGCTGCCGTGCGGGGTGCTGTGATAGATATCAGGAACTCAAGACTGCCGGATCCTACGGTACTTGGCAATGCCGGTTCGTTCTTCATGAACCCTGTTGTTGACAGGGATGTCTTCCTCCGTATTAGAAAAGACTATCCATTTATGCCGTTCTATGAACAGGATGGCGGTGTGAAGATTCCTGCCGGTTGGATGATAGAACAGTGTGGTTGGAAGGGACGCTATGTCGGTGCTGTCGGTGTTTATGAGCGTCAGGCTCTGGTGCTGGTCAACAGGGGCGGGGCAAAGGGCAAGGATATTGTTGAACTGTCTGATGCCATCAGACGTGATGTCAAGGCTATGTTCGGTATCGAAATTCATCCGGAGGTTCGTATAATATGAAGTTGAGATTCCTTGGAACCGGTACCAGCAATGGTGTTCCGCAGATTGGATGCCGCTGCCGTACTTGCCGGTCAACTGACCCGCGTGACAGACGGCTACGTTGCTCGTCCCTGATAGAGTCGGATGGTGGCACATGCGTCCTGATTGACTGTGGCCCGGATTTCCGCCAGCAGGTTATCTCGCTCCCTTCTCAGCATATAGATGCTATCTTCATAACCCATGAGCATTATGATCATGTAGGAGGACTGGATGACCTGCGGCCTGTTCAGTTGTTTCAGATGAACGTATATGCTGAGGAACTCTGTGCCGAACATCTTCGTCAGCGTATCCCTTATTGCTTCACTCCCAAGGATAAACGTTACCCAGGCGTACCTGCGATAAATCTGGAGCATATGGAACCGCATGTCTCGGTCAGGGTGGGGGACATGGAAATCCTGCCTTTTCGTGTCATGCATGGCAAACTGCCCATCGTTGGATTCAGGATTGGCCAACTGGCGTATATTACGGATATGAGTACCATGCCCGACTCCGAGTGGGCGTATTTAGATGGGGTCAAGACTTTAGTGGTCAATGCTCTCCATCATAGACCGCATCCTTCGCATCAGACTGTGGAACAAGCGGTTGAGTTCGCAAAACGCACGAATGCAGCGAACACCTACCTTATACACATGTCCCATTTCGTCTTGCCCATAGTTGAGGAGGAAGCACTACTTCCTCCGTCAGTCAGGCTTGCGTATGACGGTTTGGAGATTGAATTCTGACTCAGTCTGTTTGCTTTGTCTTGGCTGAGAATAGTCTGATCAGTACTGAGCCCAGTATCCCAGATGTAAGTGATCCTAACAGTACAGCTATCTTTCCACATGATCTGAGGTGCTCGGCGTATTCTGTGCAATCGCCGAACGAAAGGGTATCTACGAAGATGCTCATGGTGAATCCGATACCGCCGAGACAAGCAACCGCAAACAGCATCTTCCAACTCGCTAAGGATGGCATGACTCCGATTCGGCACTTAATGGCGATGAAACTTGCCAATGTAATGCCTATCGGCTTTCCGAGAACCAATCCGAAGAACACACCCATTCCGACAGACCCGATTTCAGGACTGTACTGGAAAATGTTGAAATAGCTGAGGTCTGGAATCTCGACACCAGCATTTGCCAATGCGAAAATCGGCATAATCAAGTAGTTGACGTAAGGATAAAGCGCATGCTCGAGACGGGAACTCATACCCATCGCGTTCATGTTGATGAAACTCATCCTTCTTAGGCAATGGCGTTGGTTCTCATTAGGAAACTCTTCCTCCGTTCGGTACATAAGCAACCGCTGTTTGTATTCCTTGGTTCTTCTGGTCAGGTATGCAGGTGAGTACCTTGGCTTCATGGGGATTGTCATTGCCATCACTACGCCGGACATCGTCGAATGCACGCCGGAGTAATAGAAGATGAACCACATGATGACCGCCGGTACGAGATAGAATATCATTCTGTTTTCACCTAACTGATTGAGCAGGACGAGGAATACCAGCAGAAGAAGTGCGACACATAGTAATGGCAGGTTCACGTTCCCACCGTAAAACAGTGCCACCACCAGTATCGCCCCCAAGTCATCAGCAATGGCCAATGCCGTCAGGAATATCTTGAGCGATATGGGAACCTTGTTCCCGAGTATGGACATTATTCCCACGGCAAATGCGATGTCAGTGGCCGTTGGTATTCCCCAACCGCTTGAGGCACTTGTCCCGTGATTGAACAGGATGAACAGAAGTGCAGGGGTTGCCATACCTCCGGCTGCTGCTATCACGGGGAGCATCGCTTTCTTGGGTGATGACAATTCTCCGCTGACTAACTCGCGCTTGATTTCCAGACCTACAGCGAAGAAGAATATGACCATGAGGAAGTCATTGATGAACTTCTCTACGTTCATGTCTTTGGGGAATGTCCAGTCGATGACTCTGGTTCCGTCTGCCTGCAGCGGACTCTGTACTGTCGCGGAAAGGTTTGTCTCGAGGAAGTGACGGTAAACATCCTTTGTGACTGGCAGGTTAGCCAGAAGCATTGCAATGATTACGCATAAAAGAAGAATCCCACCGGCTGCCCAAGGCTGCTCGGTGAAATTCTTCCAAGAGTTATGTGAGTGTCGTACTCGTTTTGCTACAACATACGTAGGAATAATCCTCATTGCAAATCTGTGTTAGTCACCTGGAGTCTCTGCTGGTGTCTCCTGTGCTGGACTTGCTGAGGCGGGTGTTTGTGCTGCTTGGTTTGTTGTTGTCGGGAGAACTGGTGCGACAATCGGAAGCGGTGCTTCCTGACTTGTGGTTTTAGGAGCGAATGCAACTGATATGACGCTCAGGGCGACCATCGCGATGGCAAGACCCCATGTTGCCTTCTCAAGGAAGTCTGTTGTCTTGCGGACACCCATGATTTGATTGGAGGATGAGAAACCGGAAGCAAGGCCACCGCCTTTTGACTCCTGAATAAGAACGATTCCGACCATAAGTATGGATGCGAGAATCACCAGAATGATAATTAATGTGTATAACATGTCCTTTTATGATTAATTTGTTATCTTATAGTCTGTTTTTACCGAATTGTCTCGCAAAATTACAAAAAAATCTCCGCTCAGCCAAATTATTCGTGATTATTTTTCACCACTGAGCCACTGTGGCGTTGAATATCTGGTCTATGATATCTTTGAACATCTCTGTTACCAACTGTTCCTGAACCGCTGCCAACTGCTGCGTCGATGGATATTCTGCAGTCGCGGAGAATTGTTTCTCGAAGTCCTGAGCATGATTCTGTGTGTTGACGAACCGGGCGTTGACAGTGATCTTGAGTTGTGTCTGGGCGGAGTAGCCGTCGGCTGCCACGCTCTTATTGGTCTGGGAATATTCCGTGATTTCACCTGCCAGCTGGAGGTCTCCGTTGCGTTTCAGCAATTTGAGCTTGGTCTTCTGTGAATAAACGTCAACCAGTGAGTTGTAGAACATGCTCTCCATCGGACTCCATACATATGCGCTCCTGATGGGAAACTTGTCGAATGAGATGGTCTTCACCTTATTATAATCAATACTTGAGCCGTTGAGTGAGTAACTTATCGTGCAAGCATACAGGATTATGCAGGACAGTGATAGTACGGTCATGCACCATATGGTTTTCTTTCTATTTGTGATCCAGTCCATACTCATTGATTTTCCTGTATAACGTCCGGTCGCTGATGCCCAGCTCGGCTGCTGCCTTGTTCCTGTTTCCGTTGTTCCGTCTCAAGGAGTCAACTATCATCATCCTCTCTGTATCCTTCTTCGTCTTTGGTCGTTCCTCCACTGCTGTCACTTCTTCTGCTTGCAGGTATATCTCATTGCCGTTGTCGTTGCTGCTTGACGATATCGACTGTCCTGATTCGAGGTATTGGTGCAGTTCGTTGCTCACTGTCATCGGCTGTCCTTGGCTTTGTTTGGATAGCATGCTCTTGATTTCCTTAATCTCGCTTTTCAGGCTACCCAGTATCTGAAACAGGAGGTCTCTCTCGTTCTCGTACGAATTTGTCCTGCCCTGTTTCTGACTTGCCAGTACTATACCGGTGCCGGCGTTGTTGTCGTTTGTCACACCCACCTGACGCAGTATGTCGCCGGTTATTTCTCTTGATGGGCTTATTATGCTGAGTTGCTCCACTATGTTCTTGAGTTGACGGATGTTGCCCGGCCACTTGTAAGAGGATAGTAGGTATCTGGATTCATCATTCAGTACCACCGGAGCAAGATGGTATTTCTCTGCCATGTCATTGGCGAACTTGCGGAAGAGCAGCTCTATGTCTCTGCCTCTGCTTCTCAAAGGTGGTATGGCGATGGGAATGGTCGCTAATCTGTAGTACAGGTCCTCTCTGAACTTCCCTTCGGTGATTGCCTTTTGTAGTTTCATGTTGGTGGCGGCCACTATTCTGACGTCTGTCTTCCTGACCTCGCTTGAGCCGACTCGGATGTATTCACCAGTCTCGAGAACTCGCAGCAGACGGGCTTGTGTGGCGATTGGCAGTTCGCCGACTTCGTCGAGGAACAGTGTCCCTTTGTTAGCAGCACCGAAATAGCCATCCCTCTCGCCGATGGCTCCGGTGAAGGCTCCTTTCTCATGGCCGAACAGTTCGGAATCAATCGTGCCTTCAGGGATAGAGCCGCAGTTGATGGCAAAATACTTTTGATGTTTCCTCGCTGAGTTGTCATGGATGATGCGAGGTATGATCTCCTTGCCCACACCGCTCTCTCCTTCGATGAGGACTGAGAGGTCTGTCGGCGCTACCTGTATGGCAATGTCTAATGCCCTGTTCAGCTCGTCGCTGTTACCGACGATACTGTATCTTTGTTTGAACTGTTGTAGTTTGTTGTCTTGCATAATGATTAATGGTGGGTTCTATAAATTCATTTCTTGCGATTTTGAGGTTTGTTCCGAACAGGT
>JAKSJE010000001.1 GCA_024398405.1 Bacteroidaceae bacterium | reverse complement strand
CGGTCAGCATCGAGAGGACATGGGAGTCTTACTCAAGGAAGCAGGAGGCCAAAGGCCGCGCTGAGGGTCGTGCGGAAGGCGAGGCCAAGGGACGTGCGGAGGGCGAGGCCAAAGGTCGTGCTGAGGGACGTGCTGAGGGACGTGCTGAGGGACGTGCTGAGGGCGAGGCTAAAGGTCGTGCGGAAGGACTTGCTGAGGGCGAGGCCAAGGGACGTGCGGAAGGTCGTGCGGATCGTGACACCGAGCTGGCGTCCATCATGCGCAGTCAAGGGTACTCAGAGGAGCAGATCGCTGCTCTGTTCGGCGGATCGGCAGGTTGACAACGAAAAACATCCTCATCAGAGGATGTTTTTCGTTGTTGAAGGTAATTTCGTTGGTATTACAGTTCGTAACTCTGAATGTAAAGATGACAGGTTCTTTGCTAATCATGTATTCAGAAAGTGGGTCAGAACCGCAAGAAGCATTGCCAATGCCTATGATTTACTTGTAAGCATATCAGTAACAAAAAACAACTACCAAAACATCGGAGCATGGTATCTTATTATGGACTATTGATTTTCAAAAACCAAGATTGACAGGGTACTCACCTGTATCGACAAGAGCCTGAATACGTCTAACCGTATCAGGGCGGTCGGCAGCGTATGTGACACCGAACCATTTGCTTGTTGTGTCAAGAACCTCACAAGTCGCAGTCCCATCTTTGATGAGTTTGTTGACCATCAGAGGTATAAAAAACTCCGCTTTAAGGTTCTCCATATTCTCAGGATTGGATAGGAACTCCTTGAAGTATTCCTCGGAGTGGCTAAAATAGTCAGGTGTGAATCCCCACATATTCATGCTTACAGGAGCATTTTCATCGACTTCAATCCATTCCTCACCATTGCGATAGCATATTCTGCCGTCATCGAGACGTTTAATCTCTGTTCGTTCCACCACATCGGTGAGATGGCTGTTATCATCCTTCACACATACGCCACGAGCAACTGCGCCGTTCTCGCTAAGTGTGTTGCTGACACGGAATCCGACCATTGCATACTTGTTCCTATCATCCGGCTTGAGTGCGGAAAGGAAGTCAGCGATTTTCCGGAAAGCATCACGTCCGTAGAAGTCATCGCAATTAATCACGCAGAACGGCTCACGGATGACATCTTTTCCCATTAGAACCGCATGGTTTGTGCCCCAAGGCTTTACACGAGCCGTTGGACACTTGAACCCATCTGGAAGGCAGTCAAGTCCCTGAAAACACAATGCGCATTCCACCTTTCCTTTATATTTTGATAATATCTGTTGTCGGAACTGCTGTTCAAAGTCCTTACGGATGACCCAAACAATCTTTCCGAATCCAGCACGCAAGGCATCATAGATGCTGTAATCCATGATTGTCTCGCCATTAGGTCCTATGCCGTCAAGTTGTTTCAGACCGCCGTAGCGGCTGCCCATCCCGGCAGCAAGCAAAAACAAAGTAGGTCTCATGATTATTTAAGGAGAGTGTTGCGGACTTCTGTAATCTGTTCTTTCATTTCGCCGACCTGCTCACGGAACTGGTCAACCGTGATTGCGTTGAGAGTATTCAGAGGCTGTACGGCGTTGTTGAGTTCCTCGAGTTCCGGAGCATAGTCCTTCAGGTTGTTCAGACCGTCAAGAATGAGAATGAGCCTGTATGTGAAGTCAGCCACGTCCTGGTCATTGAAACAGTCGATGAACTTATCTGGATACTGGGCTATGGCGAACAGTTGCTCAACGAAAGCCGCCGTAGTGGTCTCCCAGAAGAAGTTCATGCGGCCTGCCTCATTTTCTGCATCGTAAAAAGCGGTGTAAGCCTCGGAGTAAGGAGTATCGCCGCCCATGTCCTTTACGAAAGTATCAAATGCCGGGTCATTGATATCAACCACAAGGCGAGCTTGTGCTGCATCAAAGTCCGCCACATCAATGTCATGGATTTTTGCGATGTACTTGTCAACTGAAAGGAGTGCTACAGCACGGTATTTCTGAGAAAGTGTCACGAGTTCATTTGTTGAGGCCAGGTCGATGAGGAACTCTGGCTTCACTTGCTTTTCCTCGTCCGTAAGAACCACCTGTCCCTCTTTGAGGGCGGTTAGGAAAGGAACATTGGACTTTGAGTTGTAGAGGGATGCTAGGCTATCGACATGCATCTTGATGCCAGCTTCGATTTGTTCCTGCTCGAAACTCTTCACTTCTTCAACCTCGGCTACCTGAGCCTTCTGTGAGCCACCGTTGCAAGATGCGAGGAGAGCAAGTGTTGCAACTGAAAGAATTAACTTTTTCATAATGTTTTGTTGTTAAAATGGTTTGATAGTTATAGTTTTAAGTTGTTTGATTGTCACTTGTCAGAAAGTCCTGCCTTTAAGCAGTCTCCCAGGGAAATTGAAGAAGAGGCAGAGAGATGCAAGTATGCACATAATCAGCAGCACGCTCAAATTAAACCACAATGTCTTGATTTCCGCGCTACCCACAATTTTCACACATGAATAGAAAGGAGCGTTACCGTCATGACTAAGCGGACGGACATAGACGAAGCCAGAATTAGGTACGATGTAGCCGTCAACCACCTTACAACGATGTTTGTCCATCGAATTGAGTACCAGATTCTCAAGCCGCAGGTTATGGTTGTCACGTTTCAGCCTCTTCATCTCATCCATACCGACCGAACGCACCATCTGTCCTATCTTGCGATCAAGAAGCAGAGTCGTCTTGTTGCCACGATCAGACAACACCTTCTCCGCCCGGTCAAAATAGTCATGCAGGGATGCGTAAGAATAGTCTCCATTATACTCCTCTAACTGACAGACCTGTGATATCACCGGAAGGGAATTTCTGATAACAGCCATATGGTCTGTTGACATCCCCTCATGCTTCTCCATGCGATTGCGATAGGTTTCCAACTGAGACTTCATCTCATAGAGATATACCTGCTTATAGAACTGCGCCTCATAGCGTTCACGATCCTGTTCAAAGAAGTTTATGTCATATTCATTATCAGAGAACGAAGTAACCGCCAAAGCCTCGAAAGCCCATCTTGACGGGATTACATTGCCTATGGCTGGCACATTTCCTGTCTTGCTGTGAGGAGTGAGTTCGGAAAATGTGACGACCATACCGCACAGCAGAATCTGTGGGATAAGCAAAAGCGGAATGGTAATGTATATGGCGACCACGCTGTTCAACGTCTGGGACAGCCACAACCCGGTAAGTCCTGCAAGGAAAGACGTGATGAACAGGATCGCCCACCAGGTCATAAACATCCCGTTAATTCCCATCACATTGTTACCTACTAAGACGAAAAGGAATGTCTGCAGCAGAGAGACCCCACCCATGAAAATCAGTTTGGACCATATATAACTTGAATAAGACAGCGAAAGGAACTTCTCCCTCTTCAGCAATGCCCTGTCTTTGATTATCTCCTCCGCACTTCCACTCATACCCAAAAGAGTGGAGACGATGATTGCCATGAAATAATAGGACACCAGGTTGATGTTGTCCATGATGGTATATCCCTCTGGTGGAGCATACCGAGTGAGACATGAGCAAATCAATGCAAGCAGCGGTGCTTCCAAGAGGGTGATGAGGATGTACTGACGGTTGGTGATTTTCATCCTCATGTTTCTCTGCAGATAGACTAAGACCTGCCTAAGTGCATTCGGGATGATTTGTCCCGAGTCAGGCAAGGAGGTAAGTTTGTTTCCTGATCTCGGTTTCTGGTCTAAGTTCCTGCCCGCCTTATCCTGCAAGTATCTCTCATGCCATTCGGCTGGGCTGACCTTACGGGTATCCGATATCACACCATGTGACAGGACTTTCTCGTCAATTATATTGAAGATGATTTCCGGATTGACGTTGCCACATGTCGGGCATGTGCTTGTCTCCGCATCGGCATAGTTGGCCTGACGCTTGAAATATGTGACGGCCTCTATCGGATTACCGTCATAGACAGGGTAGCCGCCCCTGTCAAGAATCCACAAGCGGTCGAACATCTTGAACACATCGGAGGAAGGCTGATGGATGATAGATACAACGACCTTGCCCTTGTAAGCCTGCTCTTTGAGTAGATTGACCAGCATCTCCGCATCAGCAGAAGACAATCCTGAGGTAGGTTCATCAAGGAAAAGGATGGCCGGCTCACGGATAAGTTCGAGTGCGATATTCAGACGCTTACGTTGACCACCTGAAATATATTTGTTAATCGGTGAACCGACTTTCAGATTTTTTGCCTGCAAGAGTCCAAGTTCACCGAGCACCTTGTTGACTTTGGCATCAAGTTCATCGTCAGCAATGCTATCGAAACACAATTTCCCTGTGAACCAAAGATTCTCATATACCGTCAGTTCCTCAATCAGCAGGTCATCCTGCGGCACGAAGCCTATCAGTTTTTTAACCGATGGTTCCGAAATATCATGACCGTTAATCGTTATATTTCCCTGCTGAGGTAGCAACGTTCCGTTCAACAGCGACAGAAGAGTTGATTTTCCGGCGCCGCTGCCGCCCATAACCGCCACCAGGTCTCCACTGTAAAGCTCAAAACTGAAATTATGGATGCCATTGTCACCACCGGAATAGATAAAGTTTATATCCTTGCCCTTGACAACTATCTCATTGTGGGAGTTCTGTCCGTCTTTTTCAGCATATTGTGACATTATCTGGTAGTAATACACCGGTTGCGCATGCGACGATTTCAGGACTCCGCTCCTTTGCCATATCTCAAACGTTCTGGACAATAGCGGAACATCGTTCATCATCAGCTGGTCTTTGCTGTGACAGGAGAAGAGGAGCACATCGAAACGCTTCAGATAAAGGGTTTTGATATATCCTTCGATTCCTTGTCTCGTGAACATACGAACATTCTCCGACTCTCCATTGTGACGGAGGAAGACTTTGAACTCGTTATATTGCTCTTCGGTGATACCGAAGGAATTCATGACCGAAATGAACATGGTGTCATTCCAGTTGTCTTGACCGTCAATCGCACAGAACTCCATCAAGCGGAGAAGCATACGGGTCTGTTCCTCTTGTGATATCTCTCCGATAAGTTTCGAGCAGATATTGCTAATAATCATATCGATATCAAGTCCGCCATCCGAGTCCTCATAGAAATCACGCAGATCGGTATAGAGACTTAGATAGGAATTAATATCCCTTACACCAAAATGATGTGAGAGATATGTCTTGAGGACCTTCTTTGACAGCAACCTATCTGTCTTGTCCAGAGTACCGAACAAGGCAAAGAGATTCAACAGACTTGATAATACAATATCATTCATGCATGTCCGCGGTTACACAATATGTTGCAAATTTAATAAAAAGTTATGGATAATCCTATAATTAATAGGAAAAAAAAGGTTTTTTACTGTGATTTGCCGTCATTCGTTATCCATGATAGCCTTAACACATTTGATTTCATGGTATGTGCAATCAGGAAGAACGGTTTTCACATCGCTCAATGAATAGGCTTTATCAAACGAATCTATCACGCGCCTTATCCTGACCTGTTTTTCCCTTGACACAAAATCATCGACATCCAAGACACCGTGTCCCACGAAATAAGACAGATGGTTTTCTATCGTCGAGACACCGAATTTCCTGTCCTCTGCAATTTCCTTTATTGTCTTTCCCTGACGATAGAGGTTGAGCGTAAGCAATTTCGTATCGACCCTGTGCGTTTTTTCGCTTTCGATAGTTTTCGGTTTCCGTCCCCTTGGTTTCTGTTTCTTTTGCTCCTTGATGTCAAATAGCACAGCATTTGCCTTGTCACGGAGGTAATCCTTGACCGAGAAACCATGTTTGACAGTTGCCGACAGAGTCCCAATCTTCACTTTGAGGGAAAGGAAGAAGGAATCGTACGCATTATTATACTGTTCCTTGACCGACTTGTTCCCTATGTCAAACACATGACGGTCATTGACAGGTGTAAAGGCAGCCAAGAGTTTTCTAGTGAAATACTCAGATCCGTTCATGATGCGTTCCTGAAGATATTGGTTGCTCGCATATTCGCCTGCGCTTGAAGACAGAATGCTCATATACTGAATTCTGAATTTTTCTGCCACGCTCAACACTTCAGCCTCGAACATCGTTCTGGTCTCCTTTAACAATCTCAGGAACTCCGGTTGGGCATTGTACAAATGTTCGTCAACCACCCTGACAAGATAGTCATAGTCCATCTTGAGTCTCGAGAAGCCGAACAGTTCGGTAAGCATGCTAACGAAATAGTCGAACTGCATCTGAGGTAGTTGGTTCTCTGTCTGTTTTGCTTTTGTGATTTCCGTCATGACATAGTCGTTCACATCCCTATCTGAGATTATCGCGGAGACGTTGACAGGGCGTGTGAGCACAAGTCCTTGAAGGGTTCTGCATCGGCTCAGTGCGACATACGTCTGTCCATGGGCGAAGGCATCGTTGAAATCAATCACGGCATGGTCGAATGTCAGTCCCTGGCTTTTATGGATGGTGATTGCCCATGCCAGTCGCAAAGGGTACTGTGTAAACGTACCGTCTTGCACTTCAACGATTTCCTTAGTGTCCGGATTGAGTTCATATCTATTGTTCTCCCATGTTGCTGGACCTATCTGAACTTCCGAGCCGTCTTCCTTTGATATTACCGTGACCTTGTCACCATCAAAGGCTGTCACCACACCGATTTTCCCGTTGTAGTAAGCGTGCAGCGGACTTTGGTCATTACGGATGAACATCACCTGCGCACCTTTCTTGAGTACCAGTTCATAATCCGCCGGATAGGCCGTCTCAGGGAAATTGCCTGTTACTGACGCTTTGATTGTGACAGGTTCGGCTGGTATCTCATCCAATTTGCTCTGGTTATAGTTGTTGGCTGTGCGGTTATGTGTCGTCAGACGGATCCAGTCTTCGTCCGACGGAGTGCTGAAGTTCGGGACGAATCGTGTGTTCAGCAATCGCAGAGCCGATGCGTCGAGGTTGTTCTCACGGACTTTGCCTAACAGGCTTATGAACTCAGAATCCGTCTGCCTGTATATTTTCGTAAGTTCGATTGTGACATATCCGGTTTGCTGAAGTGCATGGCTTGAAAAGAAATATGGAGTTTCGTAGTATGGCCTCAGGAGATTCCATTCATCCTCTTTTGCGACTGGCGCCAACTGGAACAGGTCTCCTATCATCAAGAGTTGCACCCCACCAAATGGTTTGTACCTGTCTTTGTACTTGCGCAGCACTTCGTCAATGAAGTCCAGCAAGTCACATCGTACCATACTGATTTCATCCATGACAAGCAGGTCAAGTGTCTTCAGTATGTTTTTCTTGTCCTGGCTCATTCTGAAGTACTTTCCTTCTGCCTTGTGTTCATTACCTCCAGGCACATGAGGTCCAAGCGGCAACTGGAAGAAGGAGTGTATTGTCATTCCCTGTGCGTTAATTGCCGCGACACCAGTAGGTGCCACGACCGCCATACGCTTGGGTTGCGATTCTTTCAGGCTTCGAAGGAATGTAGTCTTGCCGGTTCCCGCCTTACCTGTCAGGAAGACTGACGTGCTGGTCTCGGAGATGAATTTCCAAGCCAGTTCTGTTTCTCTGTTTGTCATTCGTCAGGGAAGAGTCCGAAGAGTTTTGCGTCGATTTTGTCCGTGATGGCCTGGAAATCTTTTGGATTGTTCTGGAAGTCGATGTTGTCAGCATCAATGACAAGCAGTTTTCCGTCATACCCGGCTATCCATTCTTCGTAACGGTCGTTCAGTCCACTGAGATAGTCTATCTGCATACTCTGTTCGTACTCACGGCCACGTTTCTGGATTTTGGCTATCAGATAGGGGATGGTCGAACGGAGATATATCAGCAAATCGGGCTTGCGCACCAATGACATCATCAGGTCGAATAATGCCGAATAATTGGCGAAATCCCTGTCCGTCATATTACCCATCGCATGGATGTTCGGAGCAAAGATTTTGGCGTCCTCGTAGATTGTCCTGTCCTGGATGATTGTGTCAGTGCTTTTGGATATCTCAACCACGTCTTTGAAGCGTGTGTTCAGAAAATAGACCTGAAGATTGAAGGACCATCTTTTCATGTCCTTGTAGAAATCCTCAAGATAGGGATTGTGCTCAACTGACTCAAAGCGAGGTGTCCATCCGTATCGCTTTGCCAGCATGTTTGTCAAAGTGGTCTTGCCACTGCCGATGTTTCCTGCTATCGCTATGTGCATAATCATGAGCGGCACCGCCGCAGTTAAGAGGTTATAGTCATCCGCCCCAGACTCAGGGAAATGCCGGCTATGCCGAAGCACCCACCTACACCGATGGGAAGAGTCCGAACAAATAGCCGTTTATCCTGTCCGTGATTGTCTGGAAGTCAGCCGGATTATCCACGAAGTCCATGTCATCGGTCTCAACGACCATCACCTTACCATTGTATTTATTGAATATGAAGTCCTCATACCTGTCATTTAGGCCTTTCAGATAGTCTATCTGGATTCCCTGCTCATAATCCCTGCCTCGTTTCTGTATATGGTCTATCAGATGAGGTACTGATGCACGGAGATATATCATCAGGTCTGGTGTCCTCGTGATTTCAGTCATAAGCCGGAACAGATTCATATACGTCTCGAAGTCTCGGTCTGACATATTCCCTTGCTCTTTGTTGTTTGCGGCGAACACATAGACACCCTCGAAGATTGACCGGTCCTGAATCACGACTTTGTCTGGATGGTTGTTGATTTCCATCACATCCTTGAACCGTTCTTTAAGGAAATAGACCTCAAGACAGAACGACCATCGTGCAATGTCCTTGTAATAGTCCTCCAGATAAGGATTATAAGTCACCGCCTCGAACTTTGGTTCCCAGCCGTAATGTTTGGCGAGGAGCGTAGTCAACGTGGTCTTCCCACTCCCGATATTTCCAGCTATTGCTATATGCATGTATGCGGACAGTGTGCGAGGATAAGGGGTCAGGAGTTAGGAGTCAGAAGTGATTTCAGTCTTGCACTTTCAGCCTCGTAGCCTGGTTTGTCCAAGAGTGCGAACATATTCCTCTTATAAGCCTCGACACCTGGTTGGTTGAATGGATTCACGTTGATAAGCAAGCCACTGATACCACAGCCTTTCTCGAAGAAATAAATCAGTTGTCCGATGTTGTATTCATCAAGTTTAGGCATGGTGATTCTCATGTTCGGGACGCCACCATCGACATGAGCCAGTTGTGTTCCGAGTTCCGCCATGTGGTTGACTTCATCGACATGCTTGCCTGCCAAGAAGTTAAGGCCGTCCATATTCTGCTCATCCTGCGGAACGGTAAGTGAGGTGTTCGGTCTGTCGATGCTGATGACTGTCTCGAAGATTGTACGTTCGCCATCCTGGATCCACTGTCCCATGGAATGGAGGTCTGTGCTGAAATCCACGCTTGCCGGGAATATGCCTTTGCCATCCTTCCCTTCGCTTTCGCCGTATAGTTGTTTCCACCATTCCGATACGTAATGGAGTTTAGGCTGGTAGTTGACCAGGATTTCAATTTTCTTGCCTTCTGCGTATAGGGCGTTACGGCAAGCCGCATACTGTGCACATGGATTTTCCTTGAACGGGACGTTCACGTCACATGCCTTTTCCATATCCTGTGCGCCGCGTACTAATTGAGCCACGTCAAACCCCGCCACTGCTATCGGAAGCAGTCCTACAGGAGTGAGCACCGAGAACCGTCCTCCCACGTTGTCAGGGATGACGAACGACTTGTACCCTTCCTTGTCCGCCGTAGTACGTGCCGCTCCTTTCACTGCATCGGTGACGGCAACAATGACTTTCCTTGCCATGTCCTTGCCTCTCATGTCCTCACACATCTTCTTGAGCAGGCGGAACGTCAGCGCCGTCTCTGTGGTGGTTCCGCTCTTGCTGATGTTGATCACACCGAAACGTACGTCTTTCAGGTAGTCCATCATCTCCGTGAGATAGTCCTCACTGATGTTGTTGCCTGCGAACAGCACCCGGGGTGCGTTGCTTTTCTTCAGCCATGAGAAGTTGTCGTCAAGTGCGGCTATGACGGCCTTGGCGCCAAGGTAGCTACCGCCGATGCCTGCCACCACCACAGCGTCGCAGTTCTCCTGCAGAGTCCTGGCTGTCTCGTTTATCTTTCCCACGAACTCGTCGGTGATTGACGAAGGGAGGTGGAGCCATCCCAAGAAGTCATTTCCGGCACATGTACCTGTCTCCAACACCCTCTGGGCTTCCATCACTGGCGTCTCGTAACTCTCAATCGTTCCAGCGGCGAGGAAAGCGGCCGCTTTGTCTAAAATCAGTTTCATATTGTATGTCTTGTTCTGTTATCTGAAGCTGTCACCAAGGATTTTGAACTCGACCTCTGGTGATATTTTCTCATATAGTATGTTATAAACGGCATCCAGGATTGGCATGTTCACGTGATACCTGCGGTTGAGCAGTTTCATGCACCGCGTGCCATAATATCCTTCTGCTATCATTTCCATCTCGAGTTGTGCTGTCTTCACTGAGTAGCCCTGTCCTATCATGGTTCCGAATGTCCTGTTTCTTGAGAAATGGGAGTACATGGTCACCAGCAGGTCTCCGAGGTAGGCGGAGGTGAATATGGTCCTCGACTCTTCGGCCGCCACCATAGACAGGAAGCGGTTCATTTCCTGCACTGCGTTTGTCACTAAGACAGCCATGAAGTTATCACCGTATTTCAGTCCGTGGCTGATGCCGGCTGCGATTGCATAGACATTCTTCAGCACTGAGCCGAACTCTATCCCCTCGATGTCGGTGCTCACGCTCGTGCGGATGCACTTGTTCGAAAGCATGTCGGCTACGGTCTGGGCGTTGACTATGTTCCGGCATCCCACAGTCAGATAGCACATACGGTCCATTGCCACTTCCTCAGCATGCGACGGACCGCCTATGACGCACATGTTCGTCTCAGGCACATTGAACACTTGCTCGAAATACGATGAGATTGTCACGTTGTCATCGGGCACTAAACCTTTGATGGCAGTGACGACAAGTTTTTCCCTCAGACTCACCTTGAGTCTCTTGAGGGTGTTCTTGAGGTAGGGCGAAGGGGTGACGAAGATAATCGTGTCGGAGTCTTGCACCACCTTATTTATATCTGTGGAGAAGTCTATTCGGCTTGTGTCGAAATGTAGGCCGGTCAGGTAGCCGGGATTATGCCCCAGACGGATGAACTCTTCGATTCTGTCTTCGCGATAAATATGCCATGCGATCCTCTGGTTGTGTCCCAGGCATATCTTGGCTACAGCGGTGGCCCAACTGCCACCACCGACTACCGCCACTCGACCACAACTTGCGAAATCCATTACTCGTCCTCTGGTTCGGCTTCCGTATTCTGCTCTGCTGCAGCCTTTCGTGGCTTCATCTGAGGGAAGAAGAGCACTTCTTGTATCTGTGTCTGTCCGGTCATGAGCATGACGAGACGGTCTATGCCTATGCCTATGCCGCTTGTCGGTGGCATACCGTACTGGAGTGCGCGGAGGAAGTCCTGATCTATGATCATTGCTTCGTCATCGCCTTTGTCCGCAAGTCTCATCTGTTCCCGGAACCGTTCTTCCTGGTCTATCGGGTCGTTCAGCTCGCTATATGCGTTTGCCACTTCCTTGCCGTTGACCATCAGTTCGAAGCGTTCGGTCAGTCCTGGCTTGCTACGGTGCATCTTCGTCAGCGGCGACATCTCGACGGGATAGTCTGTGATGAAGGTCGGTTGGATGAATGTCCCCTCGCAGGTCTCGCCGAAGATCTCATCTATCAGTTTGCCTTTGCCCATCGAGGCGTCTGTCTCCACTCCGCATTTCTTGGCCACGTCACGTATCTCGTCTTCGGTCATCGGTCCGAGGTCATAGCCTGTCTTTTCTTTGATGGCGTCGAGAATCGGCAGGCGTCTGAACGGGGCTTTGAACGATATGACGTTACCGCCAATCTCCGTCTCCGGCTTGCCGTTGACGGATACGCATATCTCTTCGAGGAGTTTCTCTGTAAACGACATCATCCAGTTGTAGTCCTTGTACTGCACGTACAGTTCCATGCAAGTGAACTCCGGATTGTGGTTGCGGTCCATGCCTTCGTTTCTGAAGTTCTTGCCTATCTCATACACGCCCTCGAAGCCTCCGACTATCAGACGCTTGAGATAGAGTTCCGTGGCGATACGCATGTAGAGGTCTATGTCAAGGCTGTTGTGATGGGTGATGAACGGACGGGCACTCGCTCCGCCGGCTATCGACTGCAGTATCGGGGTCTCCACTTCTGTATAACCTGCCTCGTCGAGCACGCGGCGCATGGTCTTGATTACCTTCGAACGTTTCTCGAAGGTTTCCTTCACACCCTCGTTCACGATGAGGTCCACGTATCTCTGACGGTAGCGCAACTCCGGATCCTCAAAGGCGTCGTATGCCACTCCGTCCTTGTACTTCACCACCGGAAGTGGCTTGAGACTCTTCGACAGGAGGGTGAGTTCCTTGCAGTGCACGCTCACCTGACCGGTCTGGGTGCGGAACACGAACCCCTTCACTCCGATGAAGTCACCGAGGTCGAGGAGTTTCTTGAATACCACGTTGTAGAGTGCCTTGTCCTCACCGGGACAGAGGTCGTCACGCGTGATGTACACCTGAATACGCCCTTTCGAGTCTTTTAGTTCCACGAATGAGGCTTTTCCCATGATACGGCGGCTCATCATACGACCTGCTATGCACACTTCACGGACGGTCTCGTCATCATCACGGAACGACTCTACGATTTCTGTCGAGAACGCGTCGGTAGGATATTCCGCAGCAGGATAAGGATTAACGCCCATTTCCTTCAGGGTCTGCATATTTTGCCTACGCAGCACTTCTTGTTCACTTAATACTGTTGCCATATTGTCTGTTTGATTGCTTTTTGTCTATTTCGATATGTCCGTGAGGACACATAAACCGCCACAAAGTTACAACAAAAAAGCAACCTGACAAAAAAAAAACACCACCATGTAGTTTTTTGTTGGTCTCAAACGTCTAAGAAGGAAAGGACGGTATCAAATCGACAATGCCAATGGATAACTCCGAGAAGGAATTCGCTGAACTTGTCAGAAAGTGCAAGAGCACCATCTACACCGTGTGCTACATGTTCAGCAATGACGAGGATGAGGTCAACGACCTTTTCCAGGAGGTTTTGGTGAACCTATGGAAAGGCTACGGCTCGTTTCGCAATGAGTCGAGACTCAGTTCGTGGGTCTATCGGGTTAGCCTCAACACATGTATATCCCTTGACCGCAAGAAGAGAAAGATAGGCAAGCATGTGCCGTTGGACATGAACATCAACCTTTTCGAGGACCATGACGAGGACACCCGCCAGATTCAGCAGCTCTACGACCGCATCCACCGTCTGGGACCGGTTGACCGCGCCATCATCCTCCTCTGGCTCGACAACCTGAGCTACGAGGAGATTGGTTCCATCGTCGGCATCTCAACGAAGAACGTCTCAGTGAAGTTGGTACGTATCCGCGAGAAACTCTCTGCCATGAAATAACCCACCTCCGCAAAACCACACCCTGCCATGCAACAAACCACACAACTCGAAGACATGCGCCAGCAGATAGCGCTCCTGAAAGACAAACTCGACCAAGAGGCCATCATCAATGACCGTCTCCTCCGCGACGCCATGCGCCACAAGATGAGCATCATCAACCGCAACGCCTATGCCGAGTACATATCCGGCATCTTCGTCATCACGTTCGGCAGTTTCGCCCTCTACGACGTCACCCACTCGTTATCGTTCATCATCGGCACCATTCTCTACATGCTCACTGGCATGACGGCCACGTTCATCATCCACCGCAAGGTCAGGAAGGAAGACATCTCTGGTGACCTTCTCACGGTGGCAAGGAAGATGAGGTACGTCAAGCGCCAATATCACAACTGGTTATATTTCGCCATTCCGTCCGTGATTCTCTGGCTCTTATGGTTTTTCTGGGAGGCTCAGGCCTTCCTCGCCGATGTCGCCAAGTTGTCCATCCTCATGGCTGCCTGCCTGACCGGTGCTCTCATCGGCGGTATCATCGGCTGGCGGATGCACCGCCGCGTAACCGACACCTGCGACCAGCTCATCCGCCAGATCGAGGAGTCCTGACCCCTATCCCGCCCCAATCCCCTCAACCCCGTTCAGAGAGCTGCGTGCTCTCTGCCTTTGCCCCCGTTCAGAGAGCTGCGTGCTCTCTGCCTAAACCCCAGACCCCATGCACACCCCTACCCCCACACCCCAACTCATCGCCTTCGACGCCGATGACACCCTTTGGGACAACGAGTCCTTTTTCCGTCAAGCAGAGCACGACCTCTGCACCGTACTCTCCGCTTACGCCGATGCCACGACCGTCATTGACGAGCTTTACAAGATTGAGGTATCGAACATGGCCGACTACGGCTACGGAGCCATTGCCTTCATCATGTCGATGATCGAGAACGCCGTCAAGGTCAGCAAAGGCAAGATTCCGTCCGAGGCCATCCTCCGCATCATAGAGTCAGGCAGGAACGTGCTTCACATGCCGGCCACCCCCTACCCCGGAGTCACCGACACCCTCCGTCAGTTGAAGGACTCCGGCCGTTATCAGTTAGTGCTCTTCACCAAAGGCGAGTTGCTCACTCAGGAGAACAAGATAGCCCGTTCCGGTCTTGCCGGCTTTTTTGACAGGGTATTGATTGTCAGCGACAAGACAGAGCAAGAATACCGGTCACTCTGCACCACTTCCGGCATTGCCCCCGCTCGTTTTCTCATGGTCGGCAACTCCCTGAAGTCCGACATACTCCCAGCCCTCAACATCGGAGCATCCGCCATCCACATCCCCTCCGCCCATACCTGGCAGCACGAGGTCATCGCCCCCTTCACCCATCCCCGCCTCATCCACCTCACCACCTTCCCCCAGCTCCTCACCATCCTCTGACTCCCCCGCCCCCTGCCTCAGCCCCTGTTCAGGGAGCTTTTGCTCCCTGCCTCACCTCCTCCCTGCCTCACCTCCTCTCCGTCACTCTCTCCACCACGGCCATTCCCTCCAGGCTCAGCAAGACCCCCTCGTTCTCCACCATTTCCCTCTCCTGCTTCTGCAGGTAAATCGGGTAGTCCTTCCCAAGCGGCAGTATCTCCACAGTCACCGTCTTCCCCACTATCTCGTTCATCCTCACATAGAACGCCTTTCCGTTCCAGAAGTTGTCAGCCACGAGTTTCCCATCCGCGAACACCCGCGCCACGTCTCCCTTATAGCTGACTTTCAGGAACAAGTCATCCGCTTTTCCCTTGGTTTTCTCATCGAAGGGCTGCACCACCCACATGGCAGCCCCCTCGAAGTCTTTCTCCGTCGGCTGCTCCGCCACTTTCTGCACGCCCATACTCACTTGCCGCAAGCCCGCCGCTGGTCTTATGCAGTGCGCGACGACGTTTCCGTTCATTGTCCTCCACCATTCCTCGCAGAGTCCTCCCCCATCGTCATACAGCACACCGCCGTGCCGTGCCTCCACGCACTTCCCAGCGACCTTATATAGTCTTTTCGCCTCCTCGAACGAGACGAATCTGATTTTCCGCCCCGACCGGTTCCCATAGGCTTTTGCCTTGACACCTGGTATGGTGACATAGACTATCTCTTTCTTTGTCTTCATGAACGGCATGGCAGTCACCGAGTCTATGCCATCCACGCCGTACATCCGCCAGTAGGTCCTGCCCTCAGGACGTATCATCCTCACGTAGTCGTTATAGAACTCGAACCGGTGCGACATGTTTTCATCCGACACTCTGTACGACAAGTGTGAGTTCCTTATCTCTGTCCTCGTGTCAGCCAGTTCCTCCCCCCAGTCGGCGAGGAACTGATGGAATATCCTGAGATAGTGGAACGACTCGTTCACCTGTCCCACCTCAGCCAGCGGGCACTGGAAGTCGTACGACATCCGTGGCAGGTCGTTGTAGTTCGTCACCGGAGAGGCCTGCATCTCTGCCATGTTCTGCCTTGGGTTGTAAGGGTTTGTGCCGCCGTGATACATGTAATAGCCTGGCATGTTGCTCCCGCTCCCCACCTTGCAGACAGCCAGTGCGAGTGCGTCTCTGTCGAATATGTTTATCCTCCTGTGGTACGAGGTCATCATCCCCCCGCCGAGTTCGCAAGTGAAGTACGGGTATGTCCTGTCCTCCGTCCTCCCGTCGCCTGCCGTCGGCTCACCGGACTCGTTCAGTTCTGTCGCGGTAAATGTCTCTGTTGCTATCGTGGCTATTACCTTGGCTTCCCTCATCTCGAACGCCTTGGCATACTCACCCGGCATGTCCGTCAGAGTCCTGTCCCAGAAGCCGTCGGCATAATCGCCGTAGAGCGGCAGCAGCACACCGAACTCCGCCTTGCCGTTCATCTGCGGCCATCCTGTCCTCGTATATACCGGCACATCGAAGCCCGTCCGCACGGCGATCTCCTTCAGTGCGGACAGATAGCCCCACGGTCCCCGGCTTTCGTTTTCGAGTTGCAAGCCGACAATCGGGCCGCCGTCCTTCCAGAGCAGTCCTCTCACCTGCTCGTAGATATGCGCGTAGAGTTCCGCGGTCATCTCCAGCCACCGCTTGTCTGCCGACCGCATCCTGAAGCCCTCTGACTTCGACGCCTCGTACGCCCATACCGGTATGCCGCCCTGATACACCTCGCCATGACAGAACGGACCGACCCTCAGCACCAGCGGCATCTCGCATTCCTTGCAGGTCTCCACGAACCGGCGCAGGTTCTTGTTGCCGCTCCAGTCCCATTCACCCGACTTCTCGTTGTGGTGAATCCAGAACACATAGGTCGAGACCATCGTCACGCCGCCGGCTTTCATCTTCAGGAGTTCACGGCGCCAGTCTTTCTCCGGCACGCGTGAATAGTGTATCTCGCCCATGACAGGCAGCAGGCGTCGTGTCTGCTCTCCTGTACATTTCACGAACCCCTTGCCGTCAATCAGGAGTTCAACCCCGTCCGGGTTCGTTGCCGTCCCGAACCTGAAATACTGTGCCTCTGCCACTGCCGACAACGTCAGGCAGACAATAGCGATAGTGAATCGTCTCATAATGAATAACGTTTTAACTATGCGCGAATATAGGCAATTAAATCCAACGCGCCAAGTCTGCGACAAAAATTTTGGTATCTGCCGATTATTTCTTACCTTCGCGACGTATTCATCAATCCCCAAGTACGATATGAGAAGGTATTTCGTCTCTTCGCTGTTTCTTGCGTTCTGCGTCACGCTCTGTGCCACAGTCGATTTCGACACCCATTTCTCCGACAACACCCTTCGCCTCGACTATTCCTTCTGTGGCGACAGAGCCAGCCAGCAGGTGTTCCTCGACGAGTTGATTGTCAGCGAGGGTTGGTACGGCCGTCGCGTGAATCTCGACCGTCTGTTGCTCGACGGCAACGGCCAGGTCATCGTGACCGACACCTTGGGGCATGACACCTTATATATATATTCCTTTAGTACTCTGTTCCAGGAGTGGCTGACCTACGAGGAGTCCACCCGGGTCAGGCGTTCGTTCGAGAACTCCCTCCTCGTTCCGTTCCCGCGCCATGCGGTCGATGTCACCGTGCGACTCTTCGACACCCACCACCGCGTCACCGCCTGCCTGACCCACCGCGTCAATCCGTCCGACATACTCATCCGTCATGCCGGCGAACGCCACGAGCGCTGGAGGTACGTGCTCCGCAATGGCGACAGCAAGGAGAAGATCGACGTGGCTTTCGTAGCCGAAGGCTACACGGAGAGAGAGATGGGCACATTCTACAAGGACTGCGACGTGGCCATCAAGTCCATCCTCTCGCATGAGCCGTTCAAGTCGATGAGCGACCGTTTCAACTTCATCGCCGTGCCGTCGCCGTCGGCCCAGAGCGGCATCACCGTGCCACACGACGGCAAGTGGCTCGACACCGCGCTGAAGAGCCACTACGACACCTTCTACACCGACCGTTACCTCACCACCCTCAAGGTCAAGAACCTCCATAACATCCTCGCCGGCATACCTTACGAGCACATCTTCATCCTCGCCAACACAGAGACCTACGGCGGAGGGGGCATCTACAACAGCTACACCATCAGTTCCGTCCACAACAGCCGGAGCCTGCCGGTCATAGTCCATGAGTTCGGCCATGCCTTCGGTGGACTTGCCGACGAGTACTTCTACGACGACATGGACGAGTGCTGGTATCCTGCCGACACCGAGCCATGGGAGCCGAACATCACCACCCTCGTCGATTTCTCGCTGAAATGGCGTGACATGCTCTCGCCCAGCGCACTGCAATCCATACCCACCAAGGCCGACGGCAAGGAGGTCTATACCCGCATCGGCGTCTATGAGGGAGCGGGCTACCAGTCCAAAGGGGCTTACCGGCCAGTCCAGGAGTGCCGCATGAAAATCAACGAAGCCCCGGCGTTCTGTCCCGTATGCCAGAGGGCCATACGTCGCATGATTGAATACCACACCGACGAGCAGTGACCACCAACCAAGTTGAGAGGTCTGCCTGACCTCTCCATACTCTCGTCCTGTCATGCGCTCTCGCCAATGGCGATTGCTCACACCACCACCATCATGAGCAACTTTTCCATCCCTTACACCTTGACAACTGTTAAAAAACGTATTATCTCGCTCTTTCACTCAGAAAAAGCCCCTCAATTCCTTGCGTGCGCAAAAGAAAAGGTTTATCTTTGTACTCTACCGAACCATCACCACTCACTTCACCACTTCTGAGTCATCAACTATCAAACAACGAAAAGAACCAATAAGAGACATCAGGAAAGACCAGACTACAACGCTGACAACGCCCTCAGGTGGCGGTGACGGACTCCACGAGTGCCGGCAAAACCCATCCGGGGAATCACGGACAATTATTCGAGTAAGCAACAACATCAAATACCCAAAGTTAACACATTTATTAATCACTAATTTAATCCAGACATGAAAAAAAGAAATTTCATTGTGGTGCTCATGGCAGCATCGTTGGGATTGGGTTCTTGTAACGACATTCAGGAGCTTAACGTTGAAGGTGGACAGATTACGTACACCAACGACTACCGTGAGCTCGTCAATGCCATCAACGACCTGTCCAAGAATCTCACAGACCGTTTCAACGCGCTTAACGACGCCCTCGCGAGCGGTTTCGCTAACATCAAGGTAGCCATCGACTCCAACACAGGTGCCATCACGGTGCTGAGTCAGGAGACTCAGGAAGGCTTCGGCACCATCAACACCTCCCTCCTCGAAGGGTTCAAGGCAGTGAAGACTTCCATCGACAACCTCGGCAACCAGATTGTTGACGCCATCGACGCCAACGGCAACCTCCTCCGTCTGCAGATTGACCAGACCGGCAAACTCATCCAGACTCAGCTCATCACCAACGGACAAGACCTCATCAACGCGATGAAGCTCTACACCGGCACACTCGCCGACAAGATGGGTCTCATCGAGTCAGCCATCAAGAACGGTCTCGCATCAACCGTTGACTCACAGAAGGCCACCACAGCAGCCATCCAGGCTCTCATGGACGAGGTGAAGGCTGGCAACAAGAGCCAGGAGAACGCCATGAAGGAACTCACCGACGCCATCAAGGACCTCAAGTTCAGTCTCGACGGCAAGTTCGAGCTCATCAACTCCGCTCTCGAGGCCGGATTCACCAAACTCGCTGACGCTGAGGCTCAGATGAAGCAGGCCATCGAGGTTTCCGGTGAGAACACCGCTACTCGTCTCGCCGCGCTCATCGCCGCCATCGACTCACAGACCACTTCACTCGCCGCCAAGCTCGCCGCCATCGAGGCTGCCAACAAGGCCGGACTCGCTGACGTGGCTAAGCAGCAGGAACTCCTCAACAAGGCCATCGCCGCTCTGCAGGCTGAGCTCAAGGGGGCTTCCGACGCCAACGCCAAGGCTCTCGAGGCTCTCAAGACCGCTATGGAGTCACAGCTCGCTTCACTCACCACTAAACTCGGTGCCATCAACATAAGCATCAACAACGGCTTCGCCAACACCGTCATCGCACAGGAGGCCACAACAGCAGCCATCCAGGCCCTTAAGGACCAGGTACAGGCAGGCACTGTCACTCTCGACAACGCCCTCGGTCAAATCAAGGCTGCCATCGCTGACGCAGGCACCACACTCGCTGGCAAACTCGAGCTCATCAACGCCACTCAGGTCACTGGCTTCGCCGACCTCAAGACTGCCATGGCAGACATGAAGGCCGCCATCGAGGCTGCTGGCAAGAGCAACGCTGAACAACTCGCTGCTCTCAAAGAGGCTGTCAACTCTCTCCAGCTCTCTCTCGAGGCAAAACTCGCCGCTATCGAAGTGGCTGTCGAGGACGTTGCCGCTAAGAACAAACTCATCCAGGAGGCCATCGCTTCTCTCGAGGCTGAGGTCAAGGCCGGTAACATCAGCAACGAAGAGGCCATCACTGCGTTCAAGAACTCTATGGCAAGCGACTTCATCAGGCTCATCGCCAAACTCGGTGTCATCGACGCATCCATCAACGCCGGATTCACCAACTCCGTCAACGCTCAGGACCTCACCACCGCTGCCATCCTCGCTCTCAAGGACAAGGTGAACGAAGGCATCATCAGCAACGCACAGGCTCTCGCCGAGGTCAAGGCTGCCATCGACGACGTTGACGCAACGCTCTCACAGAAACTCGCTCTCATCGACGCTTCGCTGCAGACTGGCTTCTACAACGAGGAGGCTGCTCTCAACGCATTGAAGATTGCTCTCGAGAACGCCGGCAAGTCCAACGCCGACAAACTCGACGCGCTCAACACCGCCATGACATCTAAGCTCACCGACCTCAGCGCCAAGCTGCTCCTCATCGAGGCTGCCAACAAGGCCGGATTCGCTTCTGTCAAGGACGCCAACTTGCTCATCAAGCTCGCCATCGAGGCTCTCAGGGCTGAGGTGGAGACTGGCAACATGACCAACGCAGAGGCTCTCAAGACCATCAAGGAGGCCATCATCACACAGACGTCCTCTCTCACCACCAAGCTCGGAGCTCTCGAACTCATCATCAAGGACGGACTCATCTCTGTCAAGGACGGCGAGGACCTCATCGAGGCTGCCATCAATGAGCTCAAGAACCAGGTTGAGGAAGGCGCCAAGACCAATGCCGAGGCCATCAACGAGGTGACAACAGCCATCAAGGACGCCGACGCGAACATACAGACCAAGTTCGACCTCCTCAAGGAAGCAGTGGAAGCCGGGTTCATCAAGAACGAGACTGCCATCACGCTCCTCAACGAGATGCTCAACGACCCTAACTCCGCTCTCGCCGACAAACTCGGCACCATCAACGGCTCACTCATCAGCGGATTCTACGACATCGACAAGGCTCTCGACATGATGCGCATGGTTATCTTCCTCTCAGGCAAGGACCAGGCCGCAAGACTCGACTCACTGACAGAGGCTGTCAAGAGCATCAACATCGACCTCAAAACCAAGCTCGCAGCAATCGAGACAGCAATCACGAATGGCTTTGTAAATGAATTGCAAGTCGAGGTACTTATCCAGGCTGCACTTGACGACCTTGTAACAGCACTCAAGGCTGGCAACGAAGCAAGCGCCAATGCTCTCGGTGCTATCAAGGCGGCAATCGATGCTCAGACTGCAAGCCTTGAACTTAAGCTCAAGTTCCTTGAGTCTCTCGAGGCAACTCTCGACACCGACCTTAAGGGCATCATTAGCCAAGCAGAACTTATCAAGAATGCTGTCGATGCACTCAAGAAGGCAGTTGATGATGGTGTCACGACCGAAGCCGCTGCTCTCGCACAGATTAAGGAAGCCATCTCTGGTAATTCAGATGCAAGTCTGAGCAGCAAACTGACTGTCATCAAGGCTGCCCTCGAAGCTGGATTCCTCAGCAACAAGAATGCCATCGACGATGTAAAGAGCGCAATCGCAAACGCCAACACTACCCTCGAAACCAAACTTGCAGCCATAGAGCAGGCTGTTACGACTGGTCTCGCTAACTCAAAAGATAAGTATGACTTGATTGTGAAAGCTATCAACGACCTGAAGACTGGCAACGACAAGTGGCTTGAGGCAATCGAAGAAGCCATCAAGGCTCAGACTACGACATTTGATACACAATTCCAGCTCGTAGTAGCAGCCATCGAGGCACAGGCAAATGATATCAAGACGGCGATTGGCAGTGCTGCTGGAACAATTGACGGTGGACTTGAAGGCATTGAAAACAAGTTAGAGGCTCTCAATTCATCACTCAGTTCTGCTCTTGGTGACATAGGTACAAACACTGGCAATGCAGTCGATAAACTCGCAGCCATTGTCGATGCCATCGATTTCTATCAGGAATTAGCGGCTATTCTTGCGGTAGAAGTTCCTTGTATGGACGAAGACCTCCACAAGATGATAGAGGTTCTCAAGACATTGGCAGAAGATTCAGGTATAGTTATCCCTGAAGATGACACAAAGAGCGCATATGTGACACCAAGTGTCTGGGATGAGATAAAGAACAATTCAACAAGCCCATTAGCCAAGAATATCAAAGATGTACTCGATTTGTACGAGGCACCTATCGTAGCGGTACAAGAGGCATACAGCAGCACTACAAGTTCACAGTTTACAGCACACAACCATGCAGTGTTTGGTGAAGATGAGGGTAGTAGAAAGGACTCAATCCTCGTAGGTGAAGAAGTGCTATTTAATGGGAAAGACTATGTGAGAGTCAGAAAAATCGTAGGTGACATTTCATATAATGTAATTATCGATAACATTGTTGACCATGGCGGTCAATGTGATTACAGAGTAATATTTAAACTGAAAATCAGCGATGCTGAATCTCAACTTATGAACGACGTAACGAATGAGAAATTTTGGTACGATGAAGGTAAAGGCTTCACAACCTATCCTCAAAGTTGGAAAATACGTCCTTACCGCAGCAATGAAGTAGGTAGTGGTCTTCCATCTACAAAAGGGGGAAAAGTCACGAATATCAAGCTTCACACTTACTTCGAGAAAGACGGTAAGTCAGCAATTGTTGACTCTATTTTCTTAAAGGTATGTAGTACAAAATAATCACATTCCCCAATGAGATATAGCAAACATATCCTGACCGTAGCCCTGGCAGCGATGCTGCCGGGGGCTGCGCTCAACGCTCAGACATACAACGACACCGTGCGTAACAACACTTGGTCGGTGTATGGATATGGGGGCATCAGCACCCATCATGGGCTGAGGAGCGAGACGAAGACAGACATTCGTTCGGTCTATGCTCCAAGCTTCGCGCTCGGAGTGAAGTATAACATAAAGCCGTGGATCCGGGTGGGACTCGAGGCGGGATACACCCTGCTCAAGTCGAAGAACGAGTCCACGTTCAGAACCGAAGCTACCAAGACTGACTACGTTGGCAGCAACAAGAACCAATACACCCAGACCACCGAGGAGATGGCTGTCCTTATCGACAACCACGACCAGCATGTGGTGAGCGGCGACCTCAACGTTGACATCAACCTCCTCCGGCTCTTCAAGGCCGATGGCAAGTTCAATATCTGGCTCGGCACGGGCGTGGGCTACCTCTGGGGTTGGGACCGCGGAACGCAGACGGTGATGAGCTCAAGCAACGTGCTCGACAAGACCACCGAGAGCGTGGACAAATGGACTGCTACCTACGGCATCGAGACTCCGGGGCGCGACACCAACACTCACGGTCTCTTCATCCCGGGTCGAATCTCATTCGAGTACGACATCTGTCCGCTCTGGACTATCGGCGCAAGGGCTGAGTACAAGTACCTGCCTCTCGACAACGAGCTGACTCCAAAGGGCATCTGCAATGCCGGCTTGAGCCTGGCCTACAACTTCGTGGGCAAGTACTACGGCAAGCGCGCCGTCGCCGCGCGCCATCAGGCTGACCTCGACCGCCTGAACACCGAGATCAACGGACTCCGCAAGGCTAACAACGACCTCGACGGCGAGAAGGCCCGGCTGACCGTGGAACTGGCAAAGACCATCGACGCACTCAACGCAGCCAACAAGTCGCTCGAACAGGCGAGGAACAGGTTCAAGGACCCTATCCTCTACCCTGTCTTCTTCCAGCTCGACAAGACCGTCATCACTCCGCAGCAGAAACCGAACGTGGCTGCCGCTGCCGACCTGATGAAGAAGTATCCTAACGCCAAGCTCGTCATCAAGGGCTACGCGTCAACCGAAGGTCCGCTCGACCACAACCAGGACCTCTCCGTCAACCGCGCGGCTGCTGTCACGAAGATGCTCGTCGAGGAATACGGCATCAGCGCTGACCGCATCACCTCCGAGGGCTGTGGCGTGACTGCCGACCTCTTCGAGGTGTTCGAGCTCAACCGCGTCTCCATGCTCTACGTGGGCACGGAGTGACCAGGCATGACAAATAACTGACTAACACAAACTGATCTGATCGACGAGGCGCCGCACAGCAATGTGCGGTGCCTTTTTGTTGACTGCCCCGCGGACATCGCTCCGCGGCCGCGGAGCGAGCGCATGACCAGGCCTGGGAGAGCGTTTGACCAGGCCTGAGAGAGCGCATGACGGGACCTGAGAGAGCGCATGACGAACCTTCGTCATGCGCTCTCGCTGACCTGGTCAAACGCTCTCGCAGACCCCGCCATGCGCTCTCGCAGACCTGGTCAAACGCTCTCGCAGTTTTCGCCATGCGCTCTCGCAGTTTTCGCCATGCGCTCGGGGACGGGAAAATATGCGCTGTCGGGGGGATTTTTTTTGGTTATCTCAGAGAAATTGTTTATCTTTGCGTCATGTTTTGTGCGAAAGCTTAAAAGGGAATCAGGTGAGAATCCTGAACAGTCCCGCTGCTGTATGTCACATTCTACCGGCAAACATGGCCACTGACATCCGCTGACACGGATGATGGGAAGGCGTTTGAGAGAGGGTGACGAGTCAGAAGACCTGCAAGACGCGACAACGGTTATTCATCTGTCCTCGAGGAAAGGACACAGTAACAGACATCATGAGCAGAAACATTATGGTTTGGGGCCTTGGCCTCGGGCTATGGGTCATCGGAAAGGATGCGGCGTGTCAAGTGGCTGACAGCGTGGGCATTGAGGAAGTGGTGGTCGTTGCCGCAGGCAGCGGCAACAACATGGCGTCGGTGGCTCCGGCGCATTCCGTGAGGGGCGTGGGGCTGCTGAGACTGGGCGCGGGCGATGTGGCTGACGTGCTCCGGCGGATGCCGGGGGTCACGGTGAAGGACTATGGTGGGGCCGGGGGAATGAAAACGGTCTCGGTGAGGGGCTTCGGCAGCCAACATACGGGGGTGACCTATGACGGGATCGCCGTGAGCGACTGCCAGACGGGGGAAATCGACTTGCAACGATATACCCTTTCCGGGGTCACAGAGGTGAGACTCGCCATCGGCGACGGGAACGACATCTTCCAGCCAGCCCGAAACACCGGCAGCGCCGCGACCCTGAGCCTCATCAGCACGGAGAAGCCGGAGAAGCCGGAGAAGCCAGCCAGCCCGGCAACTCCGGCAATTCCGGCCATCCCGGAGAACCCGGCAACTCCGGAGAACCCGGAAAACCCGGAATTGCCGGAATTGCCGGAATTGCCGGTCACCCCGCCCTCCGCACCCTCCGCACTCACCCCGCCCTCCGCGCTTCGCGCGGGGCTGGGGCTGGGGGCCTGGGGCTACGCCAACCCGGTGGTGAGGGTGTGGCAGCGGCTGTCGGGGGGTGTGACGGTGGGCGGCCTGGTGGACTTCGTCCACGCGGACAACGACTACCCGTTCACTCTGGAGAACGGCAGGCTGCGGACTTCCCTCGACCGCAGCAACAGCCGGATGGACCAGTGGCACGGTGAGGTGGATGTGGTGGCGGCGGGTGGTGCGGCGCGACGCTGGGAACTGAGGGGGAAGGCCTACTACTACGACAACGACCGACAGTTGCCGGGGGCTGTCCACTACTATGTCAACGACAACGACGAGACTCTGCATGAGCGTAATGCCTTCGGGCAGATGCAGTTGCGTGCGATGGTCAGCGACCGTGTGTCGGTGAAGGTGAGCGGCAAATGGAACTGGGCTTCGTCGGCATACCATAACGGCAAGCCGTCGGGCGGCATCACCAGCAACGAGTACTGGCAGCGTGAGGGCTACGTCAGTGCGGTCGCGCTCTACGTGCCGACGGAACGGCTGAGCATGAGCTACGCCGCCGACTATTTCGTCAACAGTCTGAACAGCACGAGTCAGGACATCCGTCCGAAGCGGCATTCGGTGCTTCAGGCCCTCTCGGTGCGATACCGTGACGACCGTCTGACGGTGGTGGCCCGTGGCTGGTGCTGCTGGGTCAGGGAGGAGACGGAGGACCGGTTCAGGGTCTGTCCGTCGGTGAGCGCCGGCTACCGGCTGACGAGGGACCAGGACTGGCGGGTCAGGGTGTCATGGAAGGAGATGATCAGGATGCCGTCGTTCCGTGAGATGTATTACTTCCACCTGGGCGACCCGGAGCTGAGTCCGGAGAAGACGCGGCAATGGAACATCGGCCTGACGCACTCGTCGAGGTCGGGCAGGGTCGAGGCCGACGGAAGCATCGACGTATATATAAACAAGGTGGAGGACAAGATTGTCACGATACCACTGAACATGTTCGTGTCGCGGTCGGTGAACATGTCAGAGGTGATGTGTCTGGGCACCGACGTGAGCCTGTCGGGCAAGTACCGTCTGAGCCGCCGTCACGCCCTCGGCCTGATGGGCAGCTACAGCTACCAACAGGTTGAGAACCACACAGACAGCGGCAGTCCCTACTACGGCAACCAGATAGCCTACACCCCCTCGCACAGCGGCAGCGTGACCGCCTACTGGGAGAACCCCTGGGCGTGCCTGAGCGTGACCGGCGACGGCATGAGCGAGCGGTGGACCACGAACGAGCACAGCGAGGGGACCCGCATCGCCGGGTTCATGGAGTGGACGGTGAGCGCCTACCGACAGTTCGGCAACGTGACCGTCAAAGCCAGCGTGACGAACATACTCGACCGGCAGTACGACCTGGTGGCGCGCTACCCTATGCCGGGCAGGGGATGGAAGGTCGGCTTGGAATGGAATCTATAGTGTATAGGGGTGTTCTATTAATTCCCCGCAAAAATAAATAATTAACAAACACTTAAAAACCACAAAACGAGATGAACAACATCAGACTGACAGTGAGCCTTGCGGTGGCCATGACCATCGTGGTGTCATGCGAAAAAGACGAGAGTGACAACGGCAGTAACGGCGATGTGACGACCGGCCGGGGAGTGTATGTGCTAAACGAAGGCAACTTCTACAACCAGATTGACGGCAGCCTGTCGTTCCTGGACCTGGTAGGCGACAGCGTGACCGACAATGTGTTCGCCCGGGCCAACGGTCGCCATCTGGGCGCCACACCCAACGACATGGTCATCGCCGGCGACTACCTCTACATAGCCTGCACTGACGAGAACCTCATAGAGATAGTTGACAAGCGCACCCTCATAGCCGGTGAGCCGGTGGCGGTGCCCCAGCCACGGAACATGGTGGCATACGGCGGAGCGGTGTATGTCAGTTCGTACGACGGTTGCATCCACAAACTCCGCGACGGCAGGGTGACGTCGTCGGAGAAGATGGGGTGCTGCCTGGAAGGCATCACCGCCCTGGACGGGAAGCTCTATGTGTGCAACGCCTACAACCCCGACTACACCTACAACACGAACGTGGTGGTGGCTGACACCGCCCTGAACCATATCGGCGACATCACGGTGGCATGCAACCCCACAAGCATCCTCAACGACGGTAGGACGGTTTACGTGCTCAGCTACGGCGACTACGGCGACACTCAGCCCCAGGTGCAGCGAGTAGGCGCGGACGGCAAGGCAGAGTACCTGTGCGACGGTGCGATGATGGCATACCACGACGGCAAACTCTATGTGGTCAGCTCGGGCATTGACACCGACTGGCAGACGACCATGGCGTATCAGGTGCTCGACCTGGAGACCCGCACCCTGACCACCTTCACCCCGGGCGAGGAGATAGAGTACCCCTACTCCATCAACGTCAACCCACGCGACGGTGAGGTGTATATAAGCAGCCTCCCTATCAGCGAGTACGGCTACGGCGACTACAACAACCGCGCCACACTGGTGCGCTATGCGCCAGACGGCACGTTCATCAGGAAATACACGGTGGGAGTGTGTCCTAAGACATTGCTGTTCACGGAATGAGCGTTATGAGTATCAGGCATATCATAGCCGCAAGTGCCACGCTGACTCTGCTGGTGTCGTGCGCCGGGCACTCCGGCGCGGGCAGTACAGAGCCCGAGGGCACCCCGATAGTCATGCGCCACGCCACCCTGCTCCGCATGACGGAGACCGACGCGGGCATCTGCGTGAGCATCGTGAACCCCTGGGACACGACCCGGCTCCTGCAGCGGTTCGTGCTCAGCGAGGCGAAGCGTAACGCCGCCGTGTATATCGAGCCGCACTGCGGACTGCTGCGTGAGCTGGGCAGCGAGGGGCGGTTCACCGACCTCTCGCACCAGTCCGTCCCCGACCAGGAGCAACTGGCCGACATGGGAGCCGACGCCATACTGGTGTCGCCGTTCGAGAACAGCGGCGGCTACGGCGGCATCGAGCGACTCGGCATCGACCTGGTGGAATGCGCGGACTACATGGAGACGACCCCCCTCGGCCGTGCGGAGTGGATGCGGCTGTACGGCAGGCTGTTCGGCTGCGGCGAGAAGGCCGACAGTCTGTTCAGCGAGGTGGAGCGACGATACAACACGTTGAAGGACTCTATAAACACGTTGAAGGACTCTATAGTCAGCATGGGTGCTCGCCCGACGGTGGCGTGCGACCTGATCACGGGCGGCACATGGTACGTCCCGGGCGGCAACAGCACGATAGGCCACGTCATAGCCGACGCCGGCGGCGACTACGTCTTCGGCGACGACCACAGCAGCGGCTCACTGGCACTGGCCCCGGAGACGGTGTTCGAGCGGTCGGCGGACGCCGACGTGTGGCTCATCCGCTACAGTCAGGAGCGTGACATGACCTATGCCCAGATGGAGCGTGACGACGCGCGCTATCCTCGCATGAGGGCATGGAAGGAGCGGCGGGTCTTCGGGTGCGACGTGGGGCGGTCAGCCTACTTCACGGAGACAACGTTCCACCCAGAGCGCCTGCTGAGAGACCTGGCCGACGCACTCGGCGGCAAGGAGACGAGGTACTTCAGGAGGCTGCGATAGCACCGCCCCACTCCACCACAAGCGAAAAAGCACCGCCCCACTCCACCCCTAAAGCGAAAAGACACATGAACATGAGCAAAACCAGAATATACATCATCCTATCCCTCGCGATTGCCGTGCTCTTCGTCGCGAGCCTGTTCCTCGGGTCGGTGGCCATACCCGCCGGAGAGACGTGGAACATCATGACCGGCGGTGAGCCGGCGAAAGAGTCGTGGAGGTTCATCATCCTGGAGTCACGTCTGCCTCAGGCGCTGACCGCACTGCTGTGCGGCGCGTCGCTGGCAGTGAGCGGTCTGATGCTCCAGACGGCGTTCGACAACCCCCTGGCCGGTCCGTCGATACTCGGCATCAACTCAGGCGCGAGTCTCGGCGTGGCGGTCGTGATGCTTGCGTCGGGCGGGACGGTGGCAGCCGGAGCGGTGTCACTGGCGGGCCTCGTGGCAGTGACCGCCGGAGCCTTGGCGGGTGCCTTGGCGGTCATGGCGCTGCTGCTGTTCTTCGCCACACTGGTCAGGAGCAGGTTCACGCTGCTCATCCTCGGCATCATGACCGGATACGTCACCACATCCGCCATATCGCTGCTGAACTTCTTCGCCACGGCGGAGGGTGTCCACAGTTATGTGATATGGGGCATGGGCAACTTCACCGGAGTGTCACTGAAGCAGATGCCCTGGTTCGCCGGGACTTGCGCCGCCGGGCTGGCGCTGTCGGTCATGCTCACGAAACCCCTCAACGCCCTGCTGCTGGGCGAACGCTACGCTGAGAACCTCGGCGTGAGCATCAGGACCACCCGTAACCTGCTGCTCACCGCCACCGGACTGCTGACGGCAGTGACCACCGCCTTCTGCGGACCCGTGGCATTCATAGGGCTGGCGGTGCCGCACATAGCGCGGATGCTGCTGGGCACCAACAACCACAACAGCATGATGCCGGCGACCATCATGACCGGCAGTGCGGTGGCCCTGCTCTGTAACCTGCTCTGCTCGCTCCCAGGCGAGGACGGCATCATACCACTCAACGCGATAACGCCGCTTCTCGGCGCACCTGTCATCATTTATGTCATTATTCGCGGAGTCAACAGGTGATATTTCTTGTAGGATAGGAAATAATTTCATATCTTTGCACCCAGAAACGGTTTCCCATGCAACGATACTATCTCATCCTACTGCTTCTCATAGCCACGCTGAGCGCCGCGCCATCGTCGCTGGTGGCAAAAGACAAGAAGAAGGAGCACGTGACGCACGACTTCGCGCCCGACCCGCTGCCAACGTCGTCGAAGGCTCGCCCCGACACCCACGGACCGCGGCTCAGGCAGCCCAGGGCCTTCGGCATGACGCTGACGACGGACAAGGAGGGCGGGGTCCAGGGTATCGACGTCAGTCACTACCAGGGGGACATCAACTGGAAAGAGGTGGCGAAGACCGGCATTCCGAAATTCGTGTATGTCAAGGCGACCGAAGGCAAGTCGCTGGTTGACGAACGCTACCATGACTACTTCGCCCAGGCCAAGCGACATGGATTCAAGGTGGGGAGCTACCACTTCTTCCGTCCGGGCGTGGACGTGGAGACGCAGTACCGGCTGTTCATCGGCAACATAGACGTGAAAAGCCAGGACCTGCTGCCGCTGATCGACGTCGAGATCATATCCGGGGCTGCAAGCGTGGAGATGTTCCAGAGAACGCTGCTGACCTTCTGCAGACTGGTGGCTCATGCCTTCAACGGACAGAAGCCGGTCATCTACACCGGCAAGAACTTCTACGACAAATACATCGCCTCGAACAACCAGTTGCGCCAGTACCAGTTCATGATAGCGGCCTATCAGGACCAGCAACCACAGTTGGCCAACGGCGATGACTACCTCATCTGGCAATACACCGGCAAAGGCAGAGTGGGCGGCATAAAGGGAAACGTAGATAGAAGCCGCTTCGTGGGCGTCCACAGCCTCAGCGAGATACTCGTCAACCAGAAGAGGATACCCAAGTGATAACCGACGACCGACAAACCGATAACTGACCACCATATATGTACAGCTCAACACAAAAGCTTCCGCAACGCACCTCCGACGCGATAGCCACCTCGTGCACAATCCTGTTCGGCTTATTCAGCTTCTTCTATCTCTTCTTCCTCCAGTCGGAGCTGCTCGCCGAAGCACAGTTCGTCTTCTCCCACGGCGTGACGACATACTCCAGTTTCTTCGGAGCACTGATGATCACCATCATACTCATCCTGGTGCAGTTGCTCACCGCCCGTCTCTCGAAACTCCACGGGAAGACTTACGCCGTGACCTACTTCCCTTCGTTCATGCTGTTAGGAGTCCTGTCGAGCATCGACCGTGACGTACTGGCAGACTTCTCCTTCGGCAACTGGGCATGGATTATGCCGCTGCTACTCGTCATGTACTGTCTTGTGGTGCTTATCATCAAACAGATAGAGTTCCATTTCTCGTCCTTCGACGACGAGAGCCATACCAGCAGGTATCTATGGCCTAACTACCTGATACTGCTGATTCAGATACTCTGGTGCGGTTCACTTCAGGACGCAAATGACGTGTTCCTGTATGAACTGAAAGCCGAGCAGTATATCATCGACGGAGAATACGGCAAAGCCGCCGAAGTGGGCAGGCAGTCGCTGAGGACGTCACGACGGCTGAACCAGCTGAGGTGCTTCGCCCTGTCACAGATGGGCGAACTGGGCGACCGTCTGTTCGACTACCCTCAGCCTTATCGTGGCGAAGGACTCATAGACATCACGGACACCCTGGCGTATGAGCGGTTCACCAGCCGCGACGTGTGCGAGGCCTTGGGCACTTACTGCGGGAAGTCCATCAGGTCGGTGAACAGATACCTCGACATCGTGATGGAAAGCGAGACAGCCCGGACAGACACACTGGTCGGAGAATACTACCTCTGCAACCGCCTGCTCAACAACGACCTGCAGGGTTTCCTGAGGACATTGCCACTCTACCACAACATCACGGACTCCACACCGTTGACAGACCTGCCCAAGACATACAAAGAAGCACTTGTCATAGAGGCAAGTGCTATAAGCGAGGACTCATTGAACAACTTCTGTGACTCACTGATCCTGCAATCCTATCGTGAATACAAGGCCCTTCAGGAGGCATACAAAGACGACACCGAACGTCTGAACTACTCCCGCCGGCAGTTCGGCAACACCTATTTCTTCCATCATGACTATTGCGGCAACTCAGTCCTTCTGTCGGAGTACGACCGCTGACCGCGCCGGCACATATAGCCTGAGCCAGCCTTTCCCATCGGCGGCATAGAGTGCGTCGTGCATGGTGAGGTGGCGGACGGAGTCGTCCGATGAGCCGAAGCCACCGAAGGAGGTGGAGTCGGTGTTGAGCGCCACGTCATACGCACCTTCGCGCACGAGGAACGGATAGTCGGGGAACGACTTGACAGGGCTGAAATTGAAGATGAACAGCAGTTCCCCCCTCCTGAACGCCAGCATCTGGTCGCCGTCGTTGTGCCAGACCTCCTCGACCGGAGTCTTCTGGAACTCCCTCACACTCGCCACTACCCGCATCATCGCCGAGTCGAAATCACCGAGCCAGTGATAGCAGAGTTCCTTGTTATCGACCAGGTTCCATTGGCGCCGGGCGTACTTATGGCTCCAGCCGTTGCCCTGCCGCGGGAAGTCAATCCACTCTGGATGCCCGAACTCATTGCCCATGAAGTTGAGGTAGCCCCCGTTCAGTGTCGCAAACGTGAGCAGACGTATCATCTTGTGGAGGGCTATGCCGCGCGTAGCCACGGCGTTCTCGTCACCTTTGCGGAAATGCCAGTACATGTCGGCATCGACAAGCCGGAATATCAGGGTCTTGTCGCCGACAAGCGCCTGGTCATGACTCTCCGCGTATGATATGGTCTTCTCGTCGCTACGGCGGTTGGTCAGTTCCCAGAGGAGCGACGATGGTTTCCAGTCCTCGTCCTTGAGTTCCTTGATGGTCTTAATCCAGTAGTCCGGTATGTTCATGGCCATACGATAGTCGAAGCCATATCCGCCTTTGGCGAACGACATAGCGAGTCCCGGCATGCCACTGACCTCCTCGGCTATCGTGATGGCATTCCGCCGGACTTGGTGTATCAACAGGTTGGCAAGCGTGAGGTAGCATATCGCCTCGGGGTCCTGATGGCCGTTGTAGTAGTCAGCATAGCCACCGAACGACTCACCCAGACCGTGGCTGTAGTAGAGCATCGAAGTGACCCCGTCGAAGCGGAAGCCATCGAAGCGGAACTCCTCAAGCCAGTACTTGCAGTTGGAGAGCAGGAAATGCAGCACCTCGTTCTTTCCGTAGTCGAAGCAGAGGCTGTCCCATGCGGGATGCTCACGCCGTCCGCCCGCCATGAAATACTGACAAGGGTCGCCGGCGAAATTGCCCAGCCCCTCCGACTCGTTCCGCACGGCATGGCTGTGCACTATGTCCATGATGACCGCCACACCATGCTGATGGGCGGTGTCAATCAGTTCCTTTAGTTCCTCGGGAGTGCCGAAGCGGCTCGACGGTGCGAAGAAGTTGCTGACGTGATAGCCGAAGCTGCCGTAGTAGGGGTGTTCGGCTACCGCCATTATCTGTATGCAGTTATAGCCCCCTGCGATGACACGCGGGAGCACGTTATCCTGGAACTGCCTGTAGGAGCCGACCGTCTCAGCGTCCTGTGCCATGCCGATGTGGCACTCATATATGAGAAGCGGCGACTTGCGAGGGCGGAAAGACCGGGTCCTCCACCTGTACACCGTGTCAGGCGACCACACTTGCGCGGAGAATATCTTCGTGTCAACATCCTGCACCACGCGGTTGCACCATGCGGGAATCCGCAGACCCTGACCGCCGTTCCAGTGGATGCTCAGTTTGTAGAGTTGTCCATGACGCATCGCATGGTCAGGCAGGTGTATCTCCCACGCCCCGTTGTCGAGCCGCGTCAGTCGGTACTGCGGCATCTCATGCCACCCGTTGAAGTCACCGACAAGATATATCTCCGTTGCATTGGGAGCCCACTCGCGGAACACCCAGCCGTCGGCATGGTGCAGTCCGTAGTAGAGGTAGCCGTCGGCGAAGTCGGACAGCGAGGTCGCGCCGCCGCCGGTCAGTTGGTCCAGTTTCCAGAGTACATGGTCATATCGCCCTTGTATGGCATCCTCGTAAGGACGGAGCCACTTGTCACCGCGGACAAGCGCCAGTCGTTTTCCCGTAGCCATGCTCAGGCCTTCACCTTGAATATGATCTTATGGAGTTCGTCACAGTCGCAGATGGCAGGGGCATGGCCGTCCTGTGGGAAGAAGATGACGAACATGCCGGGGGCGACAGTGACATACTGCTGCGGCTCATCGTCATACAACGTCATATCGACCGACTCGTCATACTCAGCCTCCGACAGTTCCGTCCTCGGCTTGTAGCCCATGGTCTCGGCGTGATTGAGCGGCACCTGTATGTCAATCATGACATCGTGAGTCTCCAGCTTAGGCTCGCCCTTCTTCTTTCCTTTGCACACATTGAAGTTGGCGAAGAGCTCGTCACCCTTTATGAATACCTTGCCGGCAGGCTGCGCGCCAAGGTCTGTGTTCTCGATGAATGCCACCACATCGGCGAAGAGAGGATTGAGTGGCACGTAGTTCTTCAGGTTCTCAAGTTTGTCAATAATCATAGTCGTTGTGTATTGGGATAGTCCATTAATTACCTTTGGAGTGTTCTGTTCGTCAGACGTCAGGTGATTCTGTTTCTTTTCTTTATCAGTTCGCTGTCACGGACGTGGCAGGAGAAGTGTTCCATGCCAGGCCCATGCCTTGTCGAGTCCGGGCGGTCTCAGATGTCAGCCTTCCCATGGTGGTAATGGCCGCTTCGTATCACCTTCCCGTTCTTGTCACGCTCCACGAAGTTGCCTTCGCGAATGTCATCGACGTAACTGCCCTCGAAGCGCATGCCGTCAGCCGCCTCCTCCACGAACTTGCCGTTCTTCTTGCCTTTGACGAAATGGCCTTTCGCCTTTGAGCCGTCCTTCATGCGCATGATGCCGTCGCCGTGCATCTCGCCGTCAGCCCACTCACCGTCATAGAGCTCGCCAGACTGCGACGTGTATTTCCCGCGACCGTGCTGCTTGTCCGCGATCCAGTAGCCCTCGTACCTGGAGCCATCAGGCCAGGTGTAGGTCCCGAACCCTTCCATCTGTCCGTTACGGAACGCACCGACATACTTTCGTTTGTCAGCGTAAGTGAAGATGCCCTGCCCCGAACGCTGGCCGTTGACGTACTCACCCTCGTACTTGTCGCCGTTGGCGAACGTGTATATGCCGCGGCCGTTCATGAAATCGTCCTTCCACATGCCGTCGTACTTGTCGCCCGAGGCGTAATAGTATGTTCCCCTGCCGTTGCGCATGTTGTCAGTCATCTGGCCGACATAGTAGTTTCCGTCCGCCCAGTCGTACTTGCCGGTACCGCATTTCTTGTCAGCAAGCCATCCACCCTGATAGCTCATGCCGTCTTTCCAGATGTAGGTGCCGTTCTCGTCCTGCCTCTGGTCCTGATGCCAATTGCCTACATACTTGTCGCCATTGTGGTAGTACATGGTGCCCTCACCTTCCTGGTAGTCCTTGAACCACAGACCCTCATACCGGTTGCCGTTGGCGAAGTGGTATGTGCCCTGTCCGTGCTGATGGTCCTGGAACCAATAGCCCTCGTATTTCTCGCCGTCGGTGAAGGTATATACCCCATACCCCTCACGCTTCCCCCTCACATAGCCGCCCTCATACACGTCGCCGTTAGGGAACCTGGTGGTTCCCTTGCCGAACGGCTTGCCGCCGACCAAGTCGCCCTGATAGACCGACTTGTCCTTGAAGACGTATGTACCAGTAGTCTCTTTCTGTGCGAGAACCGTCGTGACGCAAGAGCAACACAACGTCACGACACATATAATACGGTTAAAAATAGTCACATTCATTTTGCAAATATACGATTTTTCCCTATCTTTGCAAAATAAAAATGAGACCGTATGACTATTTTCCTTATTTCTTTTGCATTTATTATATTCTGGTGTCTATTCCTTAACAAGATAGCCAATCGTATCGGCGTGCCTTCCCTGCTGCTGTTCATCCTCCTCGGTCTTTTCACCGGATGGACAGAGAACGTGGGCACCGAAATCATGGACGAGGTGGGCGAGTTGTGTAGCATCGCCCTCATCTTCATCATGTTCTACGGTGGGTTCGGCACCAACTGGAAGACCGCTCGTCCGGTCGTGACCGAGTCCGGCCTGCTTGCCACGGTCGGTGTGTTCCTGACGGCAGGAGTCGTGGGCTGCTTCTGCCATTTCGGACTGGGCTGGGAGCTGGCCGAGAGTTTCCTGATGGGTGCGGTGATCAGTTCCACGGACGCCGCCACCGTCTTCTCCATACTGAGGACCCACAACTTAGGCCTGAAACATCACACGGCTCCGATTCTCGAGATTGAGAGCGGCTCGAACGACCCATGTTCGTACATGCTCACGGTGGTGCTGCTGACCATCCTCCAAGGGTCGATCACCGGAGGCGAGGTGGCATGGATGATATTCTCGCAGTTGGTGTTCGGAGCAGCCTGCGGACTCCTGATAGCCTGGTTGGCAATCAAGATACTGAAAAGGAACAAACTGCCGGAGGGTTTCGACATGATGTTCTTCATCGCCATCGCCATCCTGGCATACGCACTGCCTAACCTCGACTTCATCGACGGCAACGGATACCTGAGCACCTACATCGTGGGAATCGTGCTTGGCAACACGGAGTTCCACAACCGCAAGGCGATTGTCCATTTCTTCGACGGAACGACAAGCCTTTGCCAGATTGTGATATTCTACTGCTTAGGCTACATCTGCCACCCTTCCAATTTATATGCCGCCCTGCTGCCGGCCGTACTGATTTTCTTCTTCATCACCCTCATAGCACGACCTGTCGCGGTCGGTTCCATACTTCTGCCCTTCCGCAAATACAGACAGCAGCTCAACCAGATCGGACTGGTGTCCTTCGTAGGTCTGCGTGGTGCGGCATCCATCGTATTCGCCATCATGACACTCACCACACCGGGGCTGACAGGTCTGAATCATGACGTCTTCAGCATCGTGTTCGTCATAGTGCTCATCTCCATACTCCTGCAAGGTTCGTTCATCCCCGCTGCCGCCAAGTCATTCGACATGATTGACAAGGACACCGACGTGCGCCTCACCTTCACCGACTTCAGCGAGAATTCCGACATCTCATTCGGACGTATCACACTGGACGAGAGCAGTTCATGGAACGACAAAATCATCAAGGAGCTCCACCTGCCGAAGGAGATTCTCATCTCGCTCATCATCCGCGACAATGAACGCATCATCCCTAAAGGCCACACACGACTGAGACAAGGCGACAACCTCATCATCAGCAGCAAGTCGTTCAACGAAGAGACGGAGCAGAACATCATCGAGCACAGGCTTTCGGACACCAGCGAGTGGATAGGACGCACCATCAAGGACTTCGCCCACAAGAAAGGCAGCGGGTTCCAGATTATACTGATAAAGCGAGGAAGCGAGTCAATCATCCCGAACGGAGACACCGTGTTCATGAAGGACGACACGCTGATGATACTCAAGTTCGACTGACATTAACCCCGTAGGCAGTCAGGCCTCAGTCAGCACGCCTCAAAGAATCACCGACGTGGCCGCTCCACTTCTCGTTGAACTTAGGTTTGCTCATTGTAAGACATAGCAAATCGGAGAACGTGCCGTTGAACACGTTCATATCCACTTTCGACTTGATTCCGCCGATAGTGCCTACGTCAGTATGCTGCCAGAACTTCCACGGTCCCGAATAAGCCAGTTCCTCGACGTAGTAATGGGCTATCCAGTAAGGGTATTTGTCAAACTCGGGTCCACTGAGATAGTCTTTCTTCATGGAGTACGAGGTATATAAAATAGGTGTCACTCCGTAATGCTTCTCGACTATGTTCATCCAGTCGAGTATTCCCTCACGCATCTGACGCGGCGTGTAACGTCCCAGTTGCTCAACATCGAGCACTGGAAAGAGGTCTCTCTCCTTCAGCTCCACCACATTGCAGAAGAACTCAGCTTGCTCCTGTGGCGTGCTTTTAGTGGAGAACACATGATAGGCCCCCCTTATGATTCCGTGTTTCCGGGCAGAGGCGAAGTTATAGACGAAGTATTCATCGAGTATGGTCTTCCCCTCCGTTGCCTTGATGAACACGAAGCTGACCGGTTCGCCGTCTATGCGGCTGTTGGCCAGGCGGTCCCAGTCGATTTCCTCCTGATAGTGCGACACGTCAATGCCTCGCACCGTCGCCACGGGATAGAACACGGGGCGGTTGCGCGCCTGCCATTTCCTGATGTACGGACTGGCGAGATAGAGGCCGACAATCAGGATGACGATAACAGCCAGTCCCCACACGAATGGCGGAGGGACTGGCATCCTGAATTTCCTTTTCCTATGTTTGGTAGCCACTTGACCTCAGCGTTTTTCAAGCTGGAGAGTCTTGGTCGGTTGGTCACACACCTCAGTAGGTCCCCAGTACTGTATCGGGCCCGGATAGACGTACGCCGTCTCCTTGGCCCACTCAGCGCGCTTGGAAGCGAAGAACCTGAACGGAGCGCCGTCGAGTTCGACCAGAGCCTTGCGTATCACCGGTTTCATGGCGCCGTTACGGCGTTCCATGTTCATCATCATCGTGATAGGCACACCACCAGCGACCCACTCAGCAGCCGGGGCTGTGGTGTTCTGTATGATAGACATATAGCCTGTCTTGCCGTTGGCGATGAGACGTGACGCATTGAAGCCGAGTGAGTAACAGTAGTCGGCATCGTAGTTCGACGGAGCCGCGCAACGTCCCTCATAGCCGAAGAAGTGGTGCTGTGCGGAGAACTTGCCGTTGTACTTGCCTTCCTCCTTCCACTGCGCCAGTTTCTTAGCGACCATAGCAGAGAGGAGTTTCTCGGTCTCGATAAGTGACACCTGCACGTTGCCATGAGGGTCGCGGTCAAGACAGAGCTGGAGTTCCACGTCCTTAGGCAGCGATTCCAGTACCTCGAGGTTCTCCTTGGCTATGTTGCCCTTCACGAACCTCACCTGCTCGTCCTTCGAGGCGAACACGCGGCTCTCGCCAGTCTCCGGGTCGGTAAGCACCTCGTTGAGTTCGGCGATGAGTTTCTTGATGGCAGGGATGAACTCAATCAGTCCTTCCGGCACGAGAACCGTGCCGAAGTTATTACCTTCGGCAGCACGCGCGGCCACGATTTCCGCGAGGTAAGTGACCACGTCATCGAGCGACATAGCCTTTGCCTCCACCTCCTCGGAGATAAGACAGGCGTTCGGCTGTGTCTGGAGTGCGCACTCGAGTGCGATATGCGAAGCGGAACGTCCCATGAGTTTGATGAAATGCCAGTACTTACGGGCCGAGTTGCAGTCGCGCTGGATGTTTCCTATCAGTTCCGAGTAGGTCTTGCATGCCGTATCGAAACCGAAACTCGTCTCAATCTGCTCGTTCTTCAGGTCGCCGTCGATGGTCTTAGGACAGCCAATCACCTGAACGCCGTACTTCTTAGCCGCATAGTACTCAGCCAGCACGCAGGCATTTGTGTTGGAGTCGTCGCCGCCGATGATGACGAGAGCCTTGATGCCGAGTTGGCGGAGAATCTCGATTCCACTCTCGAACTGTGCCTCCTTCTCAAGTTTCGTACGGCCAGAGCCTATGATGTCGAAACCGCCGGTGTTGCGATACTCGTCGATGAACTGGTCAGTGAACTCCACGTATTTGTGGTCAACCAGCCCTCCAGGTCCCATGAGGAAGCCGTAGAGTTTGCTGTCCTTGTTGAGCGACTTCACTCCGTCATAGAGCCCTGATATGACGTTATGCCCGCCTGGAGCCTGTCCGCCTGAGAGGATGATGCCCACATTGAACGGGTCCGTCGTCGTCTCCTCGCCCGCCTCGAAAGTGATGACCGGCATACCATAGGTATTCGGGAAGAGAGCCTTTATTTCCTCCTGGTTATCCACTGACTGGGTTGGTTTGCCTTCCTTGGCCACTACAGGTCCCTGCAGTGCCTTCGGCAGTTTTGGCTGGTAAGCAGCCCTTGCAATCTGTAATGCACTTTTCATTTTACTTTGTCGTTTGTTTCATCCAGACCAGATGACGCCTGCGGTCAGTCCGGATGGTTGTTATTTCACCTTATTTATTATATCAAGACACTCGCGGCATTTCAGCGTGACATACTGCCAGTCGTGAGCCTCCACCCTGTCCTTCGGGAAGAGTTTGCTGCCCATTCCCACGCAGAACACGCCGGCCTTGAACCATGCGACGAGGTTTTCCTCCGTAGGAGCCACACCGCCCGTGACCATGATCTTGCTCCACGGCATCGGCGCTTTCAGTCCTTTGACGAAAGCCGGTCCATAGACATCGCCCGGGAACACCTTCGTCAGGTCGCATCCGACCTCCTGTGCCTTTCCCACCTCGCTGACGCTACCGCAGCCAGGACAGTAAGGCACCAGGCGCCGGTTGCACACCACAGCGACGTCAGGGTTGAAGAGCGGTCCCACGACGAAGCAGGCACCCAGTTGTATGAAGAGCCCGGCTGTCGGAGCATCCACCACGCTCCCCACTCCCATCGCCATGTCCGGGCATTCCTTGGCGGCCCACTTCACGCACTCGCCGAACACCTCATGGGCGAAGTCGCCGCGGTTAGTGAACTCAAACGCCCTCACACCGCCTTCGTAGCACGCCTTTATCACGTTCTTCGCCACCTCGGCGTCCTTATGGTAGAACACAGGCACCATGCCCGTGCCACCAATCTTGGCCATTACGGCCAGTTTATCGAATCTCGCCATAGTTATCTCTGTACTCTGCCATTGGCATTGCCGCCGGCAAGTGATTCCACTTCCTCAACCGACACATGGTTGAAGTCACCCGGCACCGTGTGCTTCAGCGCACTTGCCGCCACCGCGAACTCCAGAGCCTCGCCCTGATCACGCTTCGTCAGCAGTCCGTGGATCAGTCCACCGGAGAAACTGTCTCCGCCGCCCACACGGTCGATAATCGGGTCGATGTCGTAGCGTTTGCTCTGATAGAACTCCTTGCCATCATAGATAAGAGCCTTCCATCCGTTGTGAGTCGCACTGAAGCTCTCCCTGAGCGTGCTGACCACATACCTGAACCCGAACTCCGCCATCATCTGCCTGAAGATGTTCTCGTATCCCGCCGCGTCGGTCTTTCCGCCCTCCACGTCGGCGTCCGGCTTAAAGCCCAGGCAGAGTTCAGCGTCCTCCTCGTTGCCGATGCACACATCGACATACTCCATCAGCGGTCGCATCACGCTGATGGCCTTCGCGGAGGTCCAGAGTTTCTTGCGGAAGTTGAGGTCGCAGCTGACGGTGACCCCGCGCTTCTTCGCGCAAACCAGTGCCTGACGCAGGCACTCGGCACTCTTGTCGCTGATGGCGGGAGTGATACCGCTCCAGTGGAACCAGTCGGCCCCATCAAAGATGTCGTCGAAGTCGAAATCCTCCGGCTCCGCCTCCGCCATGGCGGAGTGCGCGCGGTCATAGATGACCTTCGACGGACGCATACTGGCACCGGTCTCGGCATAGTAGAGCCCGATGCGTTCCCCACCACGCGCGATGTGGCGGGTGTCAACTCCATAACGCCGCAGAGCGTCAACAGCAATCTGTCCGATCTCATGCCTCGGCAGTCTCGACACGAAACGACTATCGTGCCCGAAATTCGCAAGACTCACAGCCACGTTCGCCTCACCTCCGCCGGGGATGACGCAGAACCGGTCCGTCTGGACGAACCTGTAGTTACCTTCCGGCGAAAGACGAAGCATAATCTCGCCCATTGTAATAATCTTTGCCATAGTTCACTTAATAAATGTTAGTTTCGTATGTCGCACGCCGCTGCCCAGTTCACAGACAGCAACATGGCCTGTAGTTCGTCTCCCTCTCTTGCAGTTCCCTCAGCGCCTCGCCGCGCGAGAGCCCTTTCACGACGCAGAACGCACTTACCCACGTATCTTCATACCACTTGCCTATCGGGATTCCGATTTGCCTGGCATAGACCTGAAAAGCCAGTTCCTCGGCATGATCCTGCAGTATTATCCTCATTTCTCTTTGGTATCAACAGTTTTTTCTCAGAAAGCGACCACAAAGTTAATAAAAATAGACAAAAGAGCAAAATATATTTGTCAAATCAGTGGAAGCAACGATTTCCGACGAAAAAGTTCGCATTTTATTTTGCCGTAACCAGTTTTTTCCTTACCTTTGCAACGTCATAACAGAGAATGACCGACAAAAAGTAAAAAAGACATGGGTTTGAAAGGCGCTACATATCGTTACTATTATTACCCCGCTCGCGAGTGAGGCAATGAAGTATGTGCGTAGCGACAAGAGAAAACACATCGACACGACATACAGACCTGCCTCCTGAAAGGCAGGTCTTTTCGTTTGACAGAGCTCACATTATTCATTAACAAATAAATTCATCTACCATGATTCTGAAAATTATCATTCTGGTTTTGTTCTTCGCCGTGATGATCGGTGTGGGAATCAGTTGCAGGAAAAGTACGAAAGACGTACAGGGTTTCGTTCTCGGCAGCCGTAATGTAGGCAGTTGGCTGACGGCATTCGCCTTCGGCACCTCCTATTTCTCCGCTGTCATCTTCGTAGGCTACGCCGGCCAGTTCGGTTGGAAATACGGCATCGCCTCCACATGGATAGGCATAGGCAACGCCCTCATCGGCTCGCTGCTCGCCTGGCGCATACTCGGCCGGCGCACGAGGCTCATGACCCAGTACCTGAAGAGCGCCACAATGCCCGATTTCTTCGGCCAGCGCTTCGGCTCCCCGGCACTGAAGATAGCAGCGTCAGTCATCGTGTTCATCTTCCTCATCCCTTACACCGCATCCCTCTACAACGGGCTCTCGCGCCTCTTCGTCATGTCGTTCGGCATCGACTACACATGGTGCGTCGTGACCATGGCGGTCCTCACCGGAGTCTATGTCCTCGTAGGCGGCTACATGGCTACGGCGGTCAACGACTTCATCCAGGGAATGATTATGCTCGTCGGCATCTGCGCCGTCATCTGTGCAGTGCTCGAGAGCAACGGCGGATTCTCCCAGGCCATCGCACAGCTCTCCCAGATTCCGTCAGAGTCAGCGCCGGCGTTGTCAGGTGCGTTCGTCTCTTTCTTCGGTCCTGAGCCTATATATTTATTAGGTGTAGTGCTGCTCACCTCGCTCGGTACGTGGGGCCTGCCTCAGATGGTCGGCAAGTTCTACGCCATACGTGACGAAGGCGCAATCAGGAAAGGCACCGTCATCTCCACCGTCTTCGCGCTCATCGTGGCAGGCGGATGCTACTTCCTCGGCGGCTTCGGCCGTCTCTATGCCGCCGACATCGAGTACGCGGCATCAGGCACGCCGATTTACGACAGCATCATACCGCAGATGATCGACACCCTGCCCGACCTCATGATCGGAGTGGTCATCATCCTCGTGCTCTCGGCGTCCATGTCCACGCTCTCATCCCTCGTGCTCACCTCCGGCTCAACACTCACGCTCGACATCATCATGCCGTCAGTCAGACGCTCAGGCAAGACCATGAAGGAAAGCAGCCAACTGCTATGCATCCGTCTGCTCGTCGTGTTCTTCATAGCCGTCTCGTCAGTACTCGCCGTCATACAAGCCAAGAGTTCCGTCACGTTCATAGCACAGCTCATGGGCATCTCATGGGGCGCGCTGGCAGGAGCCTTCCTCGCACCGTTCCTCTACGGACTATACTGGAAGCGCACCACGCCCGCATCCGTTTGGGTCTGCTTCATAGCAGGCGTGGCAGTGATGTGTCTCTGCATGGCAGCCACATTCACAGGCGGCACCTTCATCTCGCCATTCTTCACCTCGCCTATCAACGCCGGCGTACTGGCAATGGTACTCGGAATGGTACTCGTGCCGCTGGTGAGTGCCATCACGCACATGAGGAACAAGGCGGAAGTCAACAAGATGTTCCAGTGCTATGAGCGTGAAGTCACCGTCAAAGCGACGACCTCGCTCATGGAAGAACAAGACTGACGACAACACAAGTGAACACCCTTCAGCCGGAACCGGTCATTGGCGTCGTAATGCCGATGGCCGGTTCCGGCTGAAAATGAAACCGTTCCACCCCATAGAGCCCCATCCGCGACGCGCCATCGCCACCGCCACGCACAGATAACACACAGACACACCCAAGCGAGTGGTCAGATGCGGCGCAGACAAAACCCATCCGCGTCAGCGACTTCGCTTGTCAGGCCTGGGAGAGCGCATGACCACACCTCGGTGAGCGTTCTTCCAGGCCTAATTACGCGCTCTCCCAGACACATCTGTGCGGAAGGGCAATCGCGACCAAGCGTTCCATACATAGAAAGCAAGCCTTTTCTGTCTGTCATGCAGGCGATCACACCTATGTTCACGTCTCCTGCCAGAGTTGTCAGCAAGCTACCCAGGAAGTCCGGCAAGGACTTCCCGGACATCTCGCATGTCGATTGCTCGCTGACGACCGACCTGGTTATATGCGAGGATTTCCCGAATACCGACATAGGAAAATCAGGTTTTTCCGCATTTTTCTTGCAAAAAATTTGGTTGATTCAAAATAATGTCATACCTTTGCAGTGTAATAGTTATGTAGTACACTATAATTCTATTAAGTATGTTAGAAATCAAGAACATCACATTTGGTTACGCACCAAACCGGAATGTATTCCAAGACTTCACCCTCACATTCGGGTGTCCGGGAGTCTATGGACTGCTCGGAAAGAACGGTACAGGCAAGAGCACCCTGCTTTACCTCATCATGGGTCTCCTGCGCCCTAAGTCAGGAGTGGTATCACTCGACGGCAAGGACACCTCACTGCGAGAGGCGTCACTGCTCGCCGACTTGTTCATCGTGCCGGAAGACTACAGCCTGCCGAAAGTCAGATTAGAGGACTACGTGAACGCCATCGCCCCACTCTACCCCAAGTTCAGCATGGACAGACTCAGCAAGAGCCTTAACGTGTTCGATATGAGCACTGATGTCAGCCTCGGCGAGTTGTCAATGGGTCAGTCGAAGAAAGCCTACATGGCGATAGCCCTTGCCACCGGCTCACGCATCCTCCTCATGGACGAGCCGACCAACGGACTTGACATTCCGTCGAAAAGCCAGTTCCGCAAGGCAATCGCGGCAGGACTCGACGAGAACCAGACCGTAATCATCTCCACGCACCAAGTGAAGGATGTGGAGCTTCTGCTCGACCATGTCGCCATTATCGACAGAAATAGAGTCGTAGTAAATGACAAGATGGACTCGCTCTTCAGCGACAATGAGAGCATCGACTTGGAGAGACTATTCCTAAACAATGTAACACACTAACACACAACGTCATGGATTCATTCAGCAAAGCACGTTTCCTTGCTTACGGCAAGTGGGACTACACGGTAAACAAGAGTCTTTATCGCAATGCGGCGATCGTGATACTCGTACTGTTCACAGGAACGACACTCCTGACCTTCCTCTGCAATCAGTCATTCGCCACAATAGGAATAGAAAGCAAGGTCTTCAACACCTACCAGTTCATCGGTTGGCTGCACAACATCGCCCAATGGTCTGTAGCGATAATGTCAGGGTATCTGTTCCATAATATGGTCGCGAAGAACACACGCATCATGGAGTTGACGTTGCCAGCCACAATCAAAGAGAAGTTCTGGTGGCATGTCGCGGTAAATATCGGAGGAACTTTAGCAGTATGCATAGTGGGATATATCGTCTCAGACATAATCCAGATGCTGCTTTCGCTCATCTTCAATGGTGCGGACAGCGTGAGTACGATTATCCCAGCAATTTTTACGACAAATGTCAGTTCATACATGCGTGAATTTGGCCTAAGCATGAAGTTCGAGAATGAGGTGTCATACGGTCCGGACTATGGCATAGCACTTGCCGAGGCATTCGCCGACTGCATGCAGAAGTTACTCTATGTCGCATGGGTGCTCCAGATAATCACGATAGCATTCTACTCAGGGCTGTTCTCTTACGTCAATTCAAGAAAATACCGCCACAACATACCACTTACCATCGTCATACTCATCGGCTTAGGTGTGGTCATTTTGGTACTCGTGGTCATAGCCATAGTCATCATGTCCGTCTATTTCAGCACACATACCAGTGATTTTGAGGCCAGTCTCGCGAGCATCGAGTTCGCCACAGACCTTCTCACGAGAATATTCACCTGGATGTACGTGGCATTCGCGGTCGAGGTGATACTCAGCGTGGTGTTGTGGGCAGGCACATACAGGAACTACAAGAAGGCGTCGCTCCTCAACAAATAACCGACTATGGGAATCATTCTGGCAATAATCTCAGTATTCATCATGTTGATAAATGTAATCAACTGTTAATTCTCCATATCATTCTATAAAAAGACAGGCTATGATAGCATTTAATGAAAATAAATCCATATATTTGCAAATCGCGGAGCGGATATGCGACATGATACTCGACGAGAGGCTCAGGGAAGGCGAGCGAGTGCCGTCTGTCCGCGAGACCGCAGCGGAGATGGAAGTCAACATCAACACCGTCAACCGCGCATATGCGGTTCTTCAGAGTCAGGACATCATCGACACCCAGCGCGGTCTCGGATACTTCGTCAATGAAGGTGCGTCCACGAGAATCTACGACTCAAGGCGCAATGAGTTCATCGAGCGCGAGTTGCCCGACTTCATGGAGAGGGCGAGGAAACTCGGACTCGCCAAAGCCGACATCGTCAGGGCATTCGAGAAAGAAGGATGGAACGAAGGTGAGTTATGAAATCCCACAGAATAAAACAGTGATATGAAAAGACTATTTATCGCATTTGTGACCGTGTGCATGGTCACAGGACTAATGGTAAGTTGCATCGACAAGTCAGTCATCAAAGAGGCGATCAAAGAAGCAGCCGAGGAAGCCTACTACGACGATGACGACGACTTCGACGAAGGATTCCGCGACTCAGGCAAATGGGGGAAGGTAGTCACGAAGGAGATTCTCCTCAGCGACTTCAAGAACATCGTGATGGATGGACACGTGGATGTGATATACAACAACGGAGACACCACCAGAGTGACTATTCACGGTAACGAGGAAGTAATCGGCATGTACAGTTTCCGTTCAGAGGGCGGCGTTCTCGAGGTACGTCCCAAGAAGAGCATAACGCATCGCGTGCCGTCGTTGACGCTACACATCGTCACGCCCGACCTCGCCTCCGTGCAACTTAACGGAACCGGCGACCTTGATATCAGGTCACGAGTAAGTTTCGGCGACTTCGCCATCTACCTCAACGGCACGGGCGACGTGGACATCAGCGACATGGAATGCAACAGTCTCGTCATCAACGACACAGGAACAGGCGACATCAAACTCAGGAACGTGGAATGCCGGAACAACGCCAACATCGTGAACCCAGGCACGGGCGACGTGAAGGCATACGTGACAGCCAACTGCATCACTATCGACAACAGCGGCACAGGCGACGTGGAACTGGACGTCGAGTGCACGAATCTCATTGCCAACAGCTCTGGAACAGGCGAGATAGAACTCAAAGGACAGACCGACTTGTTTACACGGAATGTAGGTAGTTTGAGCAAAATCGACTCGAAAAAGCTCAGGGCAAAGACGATAAATCGATAAGTTTAAGGTTTTTTATACATCATTGTCAACAAAGGCATGGAGAAATCCATGCTTTTTTTGTAACTTTACACTGGATATACACATCTTTAATAATTTGTGGTCCGACATTGGCGTTATGATGATGAAGGATTAGGGGGTTGCGAAGATTCGAAGTCGCTCTGAGAGCACACCGGAACTCCATCGGCCATGCCCTCCACCCTCATGTCTCGATGGTTGGTGAGCTTGCTCACCGACGGCTCACTGTCTTGGGTCGGCCGTGACCGGGAAGCGACGATACCGATGGCTGAGAGAAGGCTTATCAGCGATAACAGCCATATAGCCGTCCAGGAATGACGCAGTCATCAAGATAGCATATAATAAAATGACAACATATAATGAACTACAAATGGAATTACGTTCCTCTGACACAGGAAGAGCAGGAAGCGGCTGACCGTCTCGTTAACGAGCACCACGTCAACTCCGTCACCAGCCAACTCCTCGTGCGACGAGGTATAAAGACACCTGAAGACGTCTCCAAGTTCTTCAGGCCACAGTTGCATGACCTTCACGACCCATTCCTCATGAAGGACATGCGCACTGCCGTCGATAGGCTCAACGAGGCGATGGGCAGCAAGGAGAAGATACTCATCTACGGCGACTACGACGTGGACGGATGCACCGCCGTGTCCCTGCTGTACCGTTTTCTGCAGAAGTTCTACTCCAATCTCGACTTCTACATCCCCGACCGCTATGACGAGGGCTACGGCGTATCGAGACGCGGCATCGACCTCGCCAAGGAGAAAGGCGTGTCACTCATCATAGTGCTGGACTGCGGTATCAAGGCAGTGGACGAGATATCCTACGCCAAGAGCATCGGCATAGACTTCATCATCTGCGACCACCACGTGCCTGACGAGGTGCTGCCGCCCGCCGTCGCCATCCTCAACGCGAAGCGCAAGGACGCCACATACCCGTACAAGGATCTGTCGGGGTGCGGAGTGGGGTTCAAGTTCATGCAGGCATTCGCCATCAGCAACGACATTCCGTTCAGCCAATTGATTCCGCTCTTAGACGTCGTGGCGGTCAGCATAGCGTCTGACATCGTTCCGATCATGGGCGAGAACCGCATCCTCGCCTTCCACGGACTGAGACAACTGAACAACAATCCGAGCGTAGGGCTGAAAGCCATCACCACCATCTGCGGACTGCAGGACAAGGAACTCACGATGAACGACATCATCTTCAAGATAGGTCCGCGCATCAATGCCTCGGGAAGGATGCAGAACGGCAGAGCCTCAGTGGAACTGCTCATAGAGCATAACTACGAGTCGGCTCTGGAGAAGGCTGAACAGATCAACCAATACAACGAAGAGCGCAAGGAACTCGACAAGAAGATGACTGAGGAAGCGAACAGCCTCGTGGAGAGCACACCTGAGTACAAGGAGGCCGACGCCCTGGTCATCTGCAACAAAGAGTGGCACAAAGGAGTCATCGGCATCGTGGCGTCACGACTCTCGGAACTGTACTTCCGTCCGTCTGTCGTGCTGACAGAGTCCGGAGGACTGCTCACGGGCTCAGCAAGGAGCATAAACGGCTTCGACATCTACAAAGCCATCGAGAGCTGCCGCGACATCCTCGACAACTTCGGCGGCCACACCTATGCGGCAGGACTGTCGCTCAAGGAGGAGCATCTCGAGGAATTCCGCAGGAGAATCAACGAATACACCAAAGAGCATATCGCCTCAGGTCACGACATCCCCACCCTCGACATTGACGCCGTGATTCCGTTCACCGAAGTCACCAGCCGCATCAACCACGACCTGAAGCACATGCGTCCGTTCGGACCGGGGAACGAGAAGCCGGTGTTCTGCTCCTACAACGTATATGACTACGGGACGAGCAAGGTAGTCGGCAAGGGGCGTGAGCACATCAAGATGGAGCTCATCGACAACTCGTGCAAGCGAATCATCAACGGCATCGCCTTCGGCCAGAGTTCCGAGGTCAACCTCATCAAAACCCGTCATTCGTTCGACATCGCTTATTTCATCGAGGACAACACCCACAAGAAAGGCGAGATACAACTCCAGATAGAGGACATCAGGGCAACAGATGGCGAGGTATCTTGACATACTGAGACAATACTGGGGTTTCGATGCTTTCAGGGGAATCCAGGAGAAAATCATAGAGAGCATCGGAGCAGGTCATGACACGTTGGGTCTCATGCCTACCGGCGGCGGCAAGTCGGTCTGCTTCCAGGTTCCGGCACTCGCCATGGACGGCATGTGCCTCGTGGTAACACCGCTCATCTCGCTGATGAAGGACCAGGTGGCACGGCTCAGGTCGTTAGGCATCAAGGCCGAGGCCATATACTCCGGGATGTTCCATGATGACATACTCAGAGTGCTCGACAACTGCACCTACGGCAATTACAAGTTCCTTTATGTGTCACCTGAGCGCTTGGAGTCGGAGCAGTTCAGGCTCAGGCTGGTGCAGATACCGCGTATCTGCCTCATCACCATCGACGAAGCCCACTGCATCTCACAGTGGGGCTATGACTTCCGCCCATCGTACATGAAGATCGCAGCCCTCAGGTCGCTCATTCCCTACCATGTGCCCGTGCTTGCCCTTACCGCCACCGCTACGCCAAAGGTAGTGGATGACATACAGGACCGGCTCAGTTTCGGCAAACGGAACGTGTTCTCCATGAGTTTCGAGAGAGCCAACATCGCCTACATAGTCAGGCGCACCGAGGACAAGACCGGTGAGATGCTCCACATCCTGAGCAGCGTGACGGAAGGCAGTGCCATCGTCTATACCAGAAGCCGGAAACTGACTGGCGAGATAGCCCGCTTCCTCCGTGACAGCGGACTGACCGCCGACAGCTACCATGCCGGACTGACCGAGGCGGAAAGAAGCCTCAGGCAAACCAACTGGACCAAGGGCAGGAACCGCGTCATGGTCGCCACAAACGCCTTCGGCATGGGCATCGACAAGCCAGACGTGCGCCTGGTCATCCACTACAACCTGCCGGACTCCGTGGAAGCATATTTCCAGGAGGCCGGTCGCGCCGGAAGAGACGGGAAGAAGGCCTATGCCGTTCTGCTGTATAACCCCCACGACAGACAGATCCTCACTCGCCGCGTCACCGATACATACCCTGACACCGACCACATAAGGAAGACCTACGAGAACATCTGCTACTTCTTCCAGGTAGGCGAGGGAGAAGGACTTGGCAGGACTTTCAACTTCTCGATGGATAAATTCTGCACTCTGTTCCACCAATATCCCGTCCAGACGGAAAGCAGCCTTCAGTTGCTCAACAACGCCGGCTACATAAGATATAAGAGCGAGAACGACAAGAAGTCAGTGGTCATGTTCCTCGTCAACAAGGAAGACCTGTACCGGCTCAGTAATCAGGAGCACGACACCGACGAAGTCATCCGTGCCCTCCTGAGAAGCTATTCAGGTTTGTTCGCCGACTATGTGAGCATCGAGGAGACGCTGCTGTCCCACATCACCGGACTGACACCTGACATGATATACAACACACTCAAGGCACTCAGTCACTCACACATCATCGACTACATACCCTTCTCCAGTTCACCTACGATTGAGTTCACGACACCGAGAGCCGCCCCCGACAGGCTCGTGCTCAGTCCCGATGTCTATGACAAAAGGAAAGAGGAATACGCTGAGCGCATCAAGCACATGCTGGATTACGCCTCCGGCACGACTTGCTGCAGGAGCAAGGCGCTGCTGAAGTATTTCGGCGAGGACAGCCGGCACGACTGCGGACAGTGTGACGTATGCATCGGACAGCGTCACATAAGTCAGGACCACGTGGATTCGGCACGAGAGGAGATCATGGCATTGCTTGAGGACAGGAAGTTCCATCAGCTGACGGAACTGTCATCGATTATGATAAGCAACCGGCTCATCGACGCGGCAATCAGGTACATGACGGACGAAGAGGAAGTCATAATCAGTGGAACGAGGATTAAGCTAAAATAACAAACCAGAGAAACATCATACACAGTGGACTACATTAAGACAAAAGACGATTTCAGCATGTTCAAGTACGACGGCATCCAGGCAATGCGACTCGGACGTCTCGACTATGCGATGGAGTGTTTCGAACGCGCATTGGCCATTCAGGACGATGTCGAGACCCATCAGTTCTATGCGAACGCATTGATAAGCACAGACGACATCGAAGGTGCGATAGAGGAACTGGAGCTCATACGCGGGGCAGAACCAGAGAACACCGAGAACCTCATGCTTCTCGCTGAGTTGTGCTTCCAGACGGAGGACTATGACAGGACGGAGCAGTTCTGCGACGAGGCACTCGGAATCGACAGCACCCTATCGACGCCACACCACACCCTCGCCCGGAAGGCATTCGCCCAAGGCGACCTCATCAACGCGGTAGCACAATCCACGATGGCAATCACCGCCAGAGAGGACTACTACGACGCCTATCTCTTCCGTGCGACCGTACTTCACGCCATGGGGCAGGACTGCGAGGCGGAGAAAGACATCGACGTGGTGCTGAGCCACAACGAGGAAAGCGACGAGACGACACTGCTCAAGGCACAGATTGAAGAAGGGCTCGGAAAGGACAAGGAGGCAGAGGAATACTTCAGGAAGACAATCGACCTGAACCCATTCTCCTCGGATGCCTACCTGCGCCTCGGCGCACTCATGATGAGACTCGGCAGGAAGAAAGAGGCCGAGGAACTGGCCAAGGAAGCAATGGAATACGCACCTCAGGCCATGAACGGCATCAATGGGAACTACACTAACTGGGAGGAAGCCGTGAAAGGCAACAATCCTTTCGCATAACCGACGAATATGGAATTAGACATACATCCATTAGGGGTGCCGCACGAGGAAGGTAAACCTCTGCTGATAGCAGGTCCATGCAGTGCTGAGACCGAAGGTCAGGTCATGGAAACCGCAAAGGAACTGGCAGCTCAGGGAGTCAGGATATTCCGCGCCGGGGTCTGGAAGCCACGCACCAAACCCGGTTGCTTCGAAGGAAACGGGGAGAAAGCGCTCCCATGGCTGCGGCGAGTGAAGGAAGAGACCGCAATGCTGGTCGCCACTGAGGTCGCCACACCACAGCATGTCGAGTCCGCCCTCAAGGCTGGAATCGACGTGTTCTGGATCGGGGCAAGGACAAGCACCAACCCGTTCGCCGTGCAGGAGATAGCGGAGTCACTGCGTGGAGTTGACATACCAGTCCTCGTGAAGAACCCAATCAATCCCGACCTGGAACTGTGGGTCGGAGCGATAGAACGGTTCAACCGCGCCGGTGTCAAGAGGCTCGGCGTCATCCACCGAGGCTTCTCAAGCTACGACAAGAAGATATACCGCTACCACCCTATGTGGCAGATACCCATCGAACTCCGCAGACGCCATCCTCAGCTCCCCATGCTCTGTGACCCAAGCCATATGGGAGGCCGGAAGGATCTCGTGCCGTCACTCGCACAGCAGGCACTTGACATCAACATGGACGGTCTGATGGTGGAATGCCATTGCTGCCCAGAATGCGCATGGAGTGATGCGAAGCAACAGATAACGCCAGACGATCTCAGGCATCTCTTCGACAAGTTGATCATAAGGACGGAAACACAAGAGACTGAATACATCTCAGTGCTACGCAAGCAGATTGACGAACTCGACAACCAACTCATTGACATAATCTCAAGGCGGATGAGCATCTGCAGGGAGATAGGCAAGTACAAGAAGGAGCAAGGCATGAAGGTCGTCCACACCAGCCGGTATTCTGAGATTATCGAGAACAGGGAGTCACAAGGCACAGTGCTCGGAGTCGGGACCGACTGCATCAAGCGCATTTTCGAGGACATCCATCAGGAGTCGGTACGTCAGCAGATAGAAATCATAAACAAATAAGGTGGATTCATAGATTCACCGAATAAGTAATAATTCCTTAAATATGGGTGATGTAGTTCTTTTCAGCGTTTTTGAACTTGTTCAGCGGCATCTTGCCACCCTCCAGTCAGTCATGATGCCAACATCAATCCTTACTTCCGCACAGCAATCCGTTCGGAACAAGCCTCAACATCGCAAGAAATGAATTAATCGCACCCACCATAAAACAAATCAAGAACAATGGAAACTGTATTAAGTGGAATGCGCCCTACGGGCAACCTTCATCTCGGTAACTATTTCGGGGCAGCAAGGAGTTTTGTGAAGATGCAAGATGAGTATAACTGTTATTTCTTTATAGCCGACTGGCATTCCCTGACCACCCATCCCAAGCCAGAGGACATACAGAAGAGCGCCCGTACCATACTCGCTGAGTACTTAGCCTGCGGCATCGACCCTGACAAAGCGACTATCTATATCCAGAGCGATGTACCTGAGACACTGGAACTGTATCTCTACCTCAACATGAACTGCTACCTCGGAGAGCTGGAGCGCGTGACGACCTTCAAGGAGAAGGCTCGCAAGCAGCCTGACAACGTGAATGCCGGACTCCTGACCTACCCCACCCTGATGGCAGCAGACATACTTCAGCATCGCGCCCTCAAGGTGCCTGTCGGCAAGGATCAGGAACAGAACATGGAAATGGCCCGAAAGTGCGCGCGGAGGTTCAACAACATCTACGGTGTTGACTTCTTCCCGGAGCCGCAGAACTTCTCGCTCAGCGCGACCGCCGTAAAGGTGCCTGGTCTCGACGGGACAGGCAAGATGGGCAAGAGCGACGGCAACTGCATCTATCTCTACGAGGAAGACAAAGCCATCACTAAGAAGGTCATGCGCGCCGTGACCGACGAAGGGCCACAGTCTCCTAACAGCGAGAAACCCGAAGTCATCCAGAACCTCTTCACCCTGATGCAGATAGCATCGACCGAAGACACCTACAAGTATTTCGACGAGAAGTGGAACGACTGTACACTACGCTATGGCGACATGAAGAAACAACTCGCCGCCGACATCTGTGCCACAATAGCACCTATCCGCGAACGCATCAAGGAAATATCCTCTGATACGGAGAAACTTGACCGCATCGCGCGCCTCGGTGCGGAGAAAGCACGAGAGAGTTCACTGCGTACTCTCCAGGAAGTACGCCGGATTATCGGTTTCCGAACTTATTGAATCAGCGTATGAAAAAGACAGTCATCAGCCTGCTGACATTGTTCGTGTCAGTCAGCGCATTCGCACAGTCAGTATCTCTGGACGACGTGATGAGTCACAAGTACAGCGTGCGTGGAGTCAGCGGTCTCAACCCTATGAGTGACGGTGTGAGTTTCGCAAGGATAGAGAATGGAAAGATTGAGCGCTATTCCTACCAGACAGGCGAGCACCTCGGCACCGTAGTGGACCCGGGAAGGCAGTTCGACAGATATACCATCTCACCTGACGGCAAGTATATCCTGCTGTGTCAGGACTTCCGATCCATCTACCGCCATTCGGGTACTGCGCTATATATATTATATAAGGTGTCGGATGGTACTTCCACGGCACTCTCTGAGACTGGGCGGCAGGAATGCCCTCGTTTCTCGCCCGACAGCCGGAAGGTGGGCTACGTCATCGACAACAACTTGTACGTCAAGGACATCGCATCCGGCAAGGAGACACAAGTCACTAAGGACGGCAAGTTCAACTATGTCATCAACGGCAAACCGGACTGGGTCTATGAGGAGGAATTCAGTTTCGACTGTGCTTTCGACTTCAGTGCCGATGGTCGTCATATCGCCTGGATAAGGTTCGACGAGAGCAAGGTCAGGACGTTCTCATTCCCTTGGTACAAAGGCTTGTACCCGGAGATGAAGGAGCACACGCTCTACACTGGCTCCTACGACTACAAATACCCAAAGGCAGGCGAGGACAACTCGAAGGTCTCAGTCCTATCCTTCGACACAGAGACCGGCAAGACCACTACCATGGCAGTGCCACTCGACGAGGACGGTTACATCCCACGCATACAGTTCACTGACCATGCCGACAAACTGGCGGTCCTCACCCTCAACCGTCTCCAGAACCACTTCCGCATCTATCTGGCGAATCCCACTACCGGAACCTCCGATTGCATCCTGACGGAAGATGCGTATAAGTATTTCGACACAGACCTGTATAGCGACATCGACTTCTCACATGACCAGTTCGTCCTCCTCAACGACAAGGACGGACATAACCACCTGTACCTCTACGGGCTTGACGGTAAGTTGATCAGACAACTGACGAAGGGTGACTATGAGGTGACCGCCTATGGAGGCTGTGACGCGAAGGGCAGGGAGTTCTACTTCATGAGCACCGAGGGCAATCCACTCGAGCAGTATGTCTGCAAGGTCGATACGAAAGGACGCAAGACCGTACTCACACCGGACAAGGGCTTCAACCAAGCATCGTTCAGCAACGGATGTCAGTACTTCGTCAACACCTTCTCCGACCTGAGCACACCTCCGGTATATTCTGTTTACACAAACAAAGGCAAACAGCTCAGAGTGCTGGAGGACAACTCAAGCCTCAAGACAGCCTACACGTCGGACAAGACATTCGGCCAAGTCGAACTCTTCACCTTCATCACGAGCGAGGATGTCACCCTTAACGGATGGATGGTCAAGCCGCACGATTTCGACCCTTCGAGGAAATACCCAGTCCTGATGTATCAGTACAGCGGTCCTGGCAGCCAGGAAGTACACAACAGTTGGAACAATGGGTTCTTCAACGGACTCATCTGGGAACATCGTCTAAGTCAGAAAGGCTACATCGTGGTTTGTGTGGACGGACGTGGCACAGGAGGACGTGGAGCAGAATGGAAGAAGTGCACATACGAACGGCTTTGCGATCTCGAGTCGAAAGACCAGGTAGAGGCTGCCATCTGGCTTGGCAGGCAACCATACGTCGATAAGAGCCAGATAGCCATATGGGGGTGGAGCTTCGGTGGCGAGAACACACTCATGTCAATGAGTGAGGGTCGTCATGTGTTCAACTGCGGAGTGGCAGTGGCGCCAGTCACGTCAAACCGTTTCTACGACACGGTCTATACCGAGCGCTACATGGGACTGCCGAAAGACAATGCCAAAGGCTACGATGACAATTCCATCACAAGAGTCGGCAGACTCCACGGAGACCTGCTCCTCTGTCATGGCTATGCGGACGACAACGTCCACTTCCAGAACATGGCTGAATACACAGAAGCGCTCGTCCAGGCCGGCATACAGTTCGAGAGCCAGTTCTACGTCAACCGCAACCACAGCATATACGGCGGCAACACGCGCCGCCACCTATTCACCCGCATCGAATCATTCCTCGACCAACACCTCCTCAGAAGACATCACAATCATGGTGATAAGGGAAGTTCTATTGACTAATCACATCAAATCTCACACAAGGTGGGTTATAGAATAAGGTGGGTTCTATAAATTCACCGAATAAGTAATAATTCATAGAACAGGAGTGACATAATTCTTTTCAGCGCTTTTGGCTTTGTTCCGGCATCTTGCTGTTTGTCAGTCAGTCATGATGCCCGCATCAATCCTTCCTTCCGCACAGCAATCTGCTCGGAACAAACCTCAAAATCGCCAGAAATGAATTTATAGAACCCACCATAAACGATATTTGAGTAAAAAAACAGATCCGACTATAGAAAATGAAAAAGGTGTGTCTTTCCATTGGAGCATTGCTGATGATGACTTCATCGGCATGGGCTCAAAACTACACGATTCCAGTACTCGAAAATGACGAGAAAATGGCTACAGGCCAGTTCACCCCAGATTGGGAATCGCTTCGCACATACGAAGTACCCGAGTGGTTTCGCGACGCTAAGTTCGGCATCTGGGCACATTGGGGCCCTCAGTGTGTTGAAGGAAGCGGCGACTGGATGGCTCGTGAACTCTACATGGAAGGAAACCACAAATACGACTACCACCGCGAGCATTACGGACATCCGAGCGAGGTGGGTTTCAAGGACATACTCCCTCTATTCAAGGCTGAGAACTGGAATCCAGAAGAACTCGTGCAGTTCTACAAGGAATGTGGAGCACAATACTTCTTTGCTCTCGGAAATCACCATGACAACTTCGACCTCTGGGACTCAAAATATCAGGAGTGGAACTCAAAAGACATAGGACCGCACAAGGACATCCTCGATGGGTGGTCAAAGGCCGCACATAAGGCCGGGCTTCCGTTCGGAATCAGTTTCCATGCCGATCATGCCTGGATTTGGTATGAACCGAGCCGCCGTTTCGACCTCAAAGGCAACAAGCGTGGCGTGAAGTATGACGGCTGGCTCACGAAGGAAGACGGCTACAAACCCAATCCTGACGGAACGGAAAAGTGGTGGAAGGGACTCGACCCTCAGAAACTCTATCAGCAAGACCACGATTTCAGCCGTAACACATGGGACAATGGTTCCATTCACAGCCAGTGGGGATGGGATAACGGTGCCAATCTGCCTACTCAGGAATTTGTCACAAACTTCTACAACCGTACACTCGATGCCATCAACCGCTACCAGCCAGACCTTATTTATTTTGATGTGACTGTGCTTCCGTTCTATCCTGTAAGCGATTGCGGAATGAGGATAACGACTCACATGTATAATCATCATAATGACGTGACAAGCAAGAAGTCAGACATCAAGACACCGGCTACGGCAAAGCAAAATCCTGGTGTTGTCTTCGGAAAGATACTCGAAGAGAATCAGAAGAGCGCACTCGTCTGGGATGTAGAGCGTGGAGCACCTAATAAGATTATGGATTATCCTTGGCAATGCTGCAACTGTATCGGTGGATGGCACTATGATACAGGCATTTACAGGAACAACAGTTACAAGAGTGCTGCAACAGTAGCGAAGTTGCTCGTTGACATCGTGAGCAAGAACGGCAACATGCTGCTCTCCGTTCCCCTTCGCGCCGACGGAACTCCAGACGAGAAGGAACTGGCAATCATGAAGGAATTTGGCGCATGGATGAACATCAACAAGGAAGGCATCGTAGCGACTCGTCCTTGGAAGATCTTCGGCGAAGGTCCTATCGCTGATGCTGACGTGAAGATAAATGCCCAAGGCTTCAACGACGGAAATTACACGAAGGCGGGGTCGGGAGAGATTCGTTTCACTCAGAGCAAAGACGGCAGGATTCTCTATGCCGCCGGCCTCGCATGGCCGAAAGACCACAAGATGACAGTGAAGAGCCTGAAAGAAGGTTCCCCACTATACCCTGGGAAAATCAAGAGCGTGAAACTACTTGGTTACGGCAAAGTGAAGTTCACACGCACAAATGAAGCGTTGGTCATCAATCTCCCGGAAGAGAATCTCAACCGCATCATGCCAGTCGTTAAGATTGAAGGCGGGCTCTAAAAAAGAACAGATCACTGTTCCTGATACAGTACATCAAGACAGGTTCGGGATTTGATAAACGGTCTCAGTACCGAAGCCCGCTTCAGATGCTCGGGATTCTCCGAGAAAGCCTTCAGCGCATCTTCACTTTCAAAAACGACATCAAACATGAAATCACAGTTTGATGACGGAAGTCTGCCTTCATAGATTGCTTTCATGCTGATGACTCCCGGAATCCTGTCACGCATTGAATAGAAATCCTCGCAGGCTGTACGAATAAGGTCTTCCTTATGGCCGCCTTCCAGAGAGTCATTCAATGTCCACAGAATGATGTGTCTTACAGGCTGCGTCCGTCCGGAGTCTTTGGACGCGCATCCGACCATGATGATGGATGCCGTCAGAATTATCAGTAACTTTTTCATAGCACTCAATTCCGCGACACTAATAAATTATTGATTTCCTAACGTCCTGAGCAACAAAAAGACGCTCAGCATTTTGCCATGTCAGATATTTCGCCCGACTTAGTGTCGCGATTAGAAATCAAGCGATAATCGTAACATGACAAGGCAAAGTTACGATTAAGAGAGCGAAAAAACAAATTTATTTGAGTTTTTCCGAGCGTGAGGATTCGATTCTATGAATCGCTTGGCTTGTCCAAGAACTAAAACCATAGGTTAAAGTTACGATTAAGAGAGCGATAATCCAACTTTTTTTACTACCTTTGCGACCGGATGTCACCAAGGACTTCCAATCTTTATTCATCAAGACCTCGTATGGGCACATATATCAACAAAGGTAATTACGGTTTCCGACTTGCACCTAAGGGGTGTTCTATTAATTACATTTTAGGTGATTTTGAGGTTTTTCTTAGCAGGTTGCTGCCATTCATGAAGGAACGATGCGGGCATCGTGACTGAATGAAGGACAGCAAGATGCTAAAGAAAAAGCCAAAAGCATCAAAATAGCAATAACATACATAGTTTATGTCAATCTTTCATTTGCGTGGAATTTATAGAACCCACCTTGACTCAACTCACGTTGACAAGCCAGGCCTCACATCTACCCATAAACGACAACATCCATATCCAGAATATGACGGAAAGTACAATCACGGTGATAAGGGAAGTTACATTGACTAATCCCGTTAAATCTCACACAAGGTGGGTTATATGGATCCACCGAATAATAAAAGTCCATCAACTATTGGTGACATGATTCTTTTGTAGAACCCACCTAAAACGCTTCGTTATAAAATGAAACCATTAGCCTTATTCATCCTGCTTTCATCACTGACTGTAAACGCACAAAGTCAGTTCACGCCACAGACATGGGGAAGCCATCGTGTTGGCCGACTCGAACCCTTCACTTACAATGCCGAAGGTGAGTCAGGCGAAGCGGCTTTCACCGATTTCTCTTACAAGACCTCCGACAAGCCCGAACCCGTGAGCCCTTTCGGGAACTCTCTTGTCCCCGACATGATTGCCGATGCAAGCATCCAAGTCATTGACGACACATTTTATTGCTATGCGACCACCGATGGTTATGGACGTGGACTTGAGACCGCCGGTCCGCCTGTGGTCTGGAAATCAAAGGACTTCGTCCACTGGTCGTTCGAAGGGAGCACATTCCCCCAGATGACAAGCGAGCGTTTCTGGGCTCCGAGCAAGGTCGTTCCGGCAAACGGAAGATGGTACATCTACCCTACAATAAACAGTTACATGTATCCTTGTGTGGCTGACTCGCCCGACGGTCCTTTCTGTCTTGCGAAAGGCAACAGCCTCATCGTCGAGAACCGCCTGTGGGAAAAAGACAAGGTACACGCTATCGACACAGAGATATTTGTCGATGACGACGGCACCACTTATGCATTCTGGTGCAGCCGTAATGTAGCGAGGTTGAATCCAGACATGGTCACCCTTGACACCATCTACCCTACCATCCCGACTCGGCGCACGGAATATAGTGAAGGGCCTATATTCTTCAAGCGAAAGGGTATCTATTACTACCTTTACACCATAGGCGGTGACGAGAACTACGAATACTATTACCAGATGAGTCGTGTCAGTCCGCTCGGACCCTGGGAAACGCCAAAGAACGATCTCGTCTGTACCACGAACACTGACAATGGCGTTTTCGGGCCAGGTCACGGGAGCGTGTTCAATGATGGCGACAACTATTATCTGGCATTCCTTGAATATGGTCGCAGAGGTACAAACCGAATGACTTACGTCAACAAGATTGAATTCGATGATGATGGCACACTCCGCCCGGTCAATGTCAGTCTTCATGGTGTTGGTTATTTGCGCCCATCCGACCACCCAAAGCAGATTTGGCCTATTGCGGATATCACCTCATCAAGCGAAGCGCCTCGTCATCTTATTCGCCACAACAAGGACTTGCGGTGCCAACGAACGGAGCAGTTCTCGCCCGAGTTCGCTATCGACACAGCCAACGGCTCACGTTGGATGGCCGACGAGAAGGACACACGCCCCACCCTCACGATAGATCTGGGCAAGGCACAGAAAGTCGGCTCAAGCGAAGTGGCATTTGTTCGGCCTACGGCAGGCCATGCCTACATCCTCGAAGGTTCGCTCGACGGAAAGTCATGGACTCGCATCGGCGGTCACGAAGACGTTCGCCAGTGTTCACCACATGTGGATAGCCTTGGCAATACCCACCGTTACCTCCGCCTCACCATCACCCACGGCATCAAGGGCGTTTATGACTGGAAGCTGTATGAGTGAGAACTGAATAACGGACAATGAGGATTAAGGTATTATTTGTATTATTCGGTGAATTTATAGAACCCACCTTAACAGAACACCCCTTAAAACAGCAAGGCACACTCTTCATCAGTGACAAGCAAACGTGGGAAAGCGCCATCACGCCGACAGTCCCCACCCCACGACCGCCGACATGCCGGCCACGTCCGAGCATGCCACATGGCCGGACATGACTGACGACATCTGTGCCGCCAGCGCATGACATTATCGATGCCAGCGCATGACTTTATCAACGAGAGCGCATGACATTATCAACGAGAGCGCATGACATTATCCACTTGTTAGTAACAGGTGGGGGGTACTTGTTAGTAACAGGTGGGGGGTACTTGTTAGTAACAGGTAGGGTGTACTTGTTAGTAACAAGTGGTATGTAGTTGTTAGTAACAAAATCATAATCTCATCAGGTGTCTTTGGAAGTCTCGTGCGATTGCGCCAACTTTGCTGTCGCATGACGATGAGCCATCCAAAGGCACAGACATCATGAGCATTTCATTAACACCAGTATTTTCCCCAATCCTCAGCACATCTCTCGCGCTTGTGAGAGGGCGTTCCTGAGGTCGTTTTCCGCGCCGGTCCTGAGGTTGTTAAACTTGGGGTTCCTGATGCCCGGAAATGACGACGAATTGGCGCATGGGATAGCAATCACATAATCCGCCGCATGGTTGTGGCTCCCCGCATCGGCGAATGGCTTTCATAATGCTTGCAAAAGCAGCGGATATAAGCACAAAGTGTCACTAAGTTAAATTTTTTTTCATTTTTCACCTTCATGCTTGCGCGTATGTCCTAACTTTTTTATACCTTTGCAGCCATAATTGAAACACAAAGGTAAAAAGTTCAGATTATGGATTCAAAAAAAGTATTGGACGACCTCATGCGTCGTTTTCCAAATGAACCTGAGTATCATCAGGCGGTGAAGGTGGTGTTGGGCACCATTGAAGAGGAATATAACAAGCACCCTGAATTCGACAAGGTCAATTTGATTGAGCGTTTGTGCATTCCTGACAGAGTCTATCAGTTCCGTGTCAACTGGATGGATGACAAGGGTAACATCCAGACCAACATGGGCTACCGAGTGCAACACAACAACGCCATCGGTCCTTATAAGGGTGGCATCCGCTTCCATTCCTCCGTGAACTTGGGCATCCTCAAGTTCCTTGCGTTTGAGCAGACCTTCAAGAACTCACTCACCACGTTGCCTATGGGCGGCGGCAAGGGCGGTAGCGACTTCTCCCCTCGCGGCAAGAGCAATGCCGAGGTCATGCGTTTCTGCCAGGCGTTCATGCTGGAACTCACTCGCCACATCGGTCCCGACACCGATGTCCCGGCTGGTGACATCGGCGTCGGCGGACGTGAGGTGGGATTCATGTTCGGTATGTACAAGAAACTCACCAACGAGTTCACCGGCACGTTCACCGGCAAGGGGCGTGAGTTCGGCGGCTCCCTCATACGCCCGGAGGCAACCGGCTACGGAAATGTGTACTTCCTCCAGGAGATGCTCAAGACCAAGGGCGATAGCGTGGATGGTAAGACCGTGCTCATCTCCGGCTCGGGCAATGTGGCTCAATACACAGCAGAGAAAGTGCTGCAGCTCGGCGGAAAGGTCCTGACCATGAGCGACTCTGACGGCTACGTTTATGACCCGGACGGCATTGACCGTGAGAAACTCGACTTCATCATGGAACTCAAACAGGTGTATCGTGGTCGTATTCGCGAGTACGCAGAGCAGTACCCAGGCGTGAAGTACGTTGCAGGTCAGCGTCCTTGGTGCGAGAAGGCAGACATAGCGCTTCCTTCGGCAACGCAGAACGAGGTCAACGAGGATGAGGCTCGTATGCTCGTGGCAAATGGCGTGATGGCGGTGAGCGAAGGCGCCAACATGCCTTGTACCCCTGGCGCCATCAAAGTGTTCCAGGACGCGAAGATACTCTACGCCCCAGGCAAGGCTGCCAATGCGGGCGGCGTTAGCGTGTCAGGTCTCGAGATGAGCCAGAACTCCGAGCGCCTGTCGTGGACGAGTGAGGAAGTGGACAACTACCTGCACAGGATCATGGAGGACATACACGAGAATTGCGTGAAGTACGGCAAGCAGGACAATGGATACGTTGACTATGTCCGTGGTGCCAACGTGGCTGGATTCATGAAGGTCGCAAAGGCAATGATGGCACAGGGCGTCATGTAAGTGTGCAAAGGCTAAGTATGCCGCTCGGGTGTATATATCGCAGGTTTTTGCAATCCTGACATCATAGTGTGCATGATTATGTGCACATGCGAGATTGGTATGTGAAAGGCAGATGATTCTTTTTGGATCATCTGCTTTTCTTTTTTCCCGATTATCTAACTTTGCAACCGATTAATTGTTTTTGTATATGAGAAAAAAAATGATGAGCATGTCGGCTGCAATAGTGATCAGCATGCCGATGATGGCGGGGGGCTACCTCACCAACACGAACCAAAGCATCCGATTCCTACGCAACCCGGCACGTGAGGCCTCGGTGGGAACGGATGGGGTCTATTACAATCCTGCAGGTGTGGCTTTCATGAATGACGGATGGCATCTGGAACTGGACTGGCAGATGGTGCGTCAACATCGTGACACGTGGAGTGACTATGTGGTGGCTGGCACGCACCTGTTTGCCATGAACAAAGAACGCCCAACGACGGAGGCTGATGGGTGGAGACGAAAATCGAGAGGGATGGTGAACGTGCCCGTCCAGCCGTCCTTGTTCGTGGCGTACAACAAGGACGGATGGTCGCTGCAGTTCGGCTCGGGCTTCATTGGCGGCGGAGGCTCATGTGAGTTCGCCGACGGAGTGGCCTCGTTTGAGTACCTCGGCGCCACGTTAGGCGCATCTGCACTTTCCGCACAAAAACCGCCGATGACCGGGTACGGACTGGACACCTACATGAAGGGCACCTCGTATGACCTGGGATTCTCGTTGGCGGCGGCAAGGCGGGTGACTAAAGACTTGAGTGTGTCCGCCGGGCTGAGAGGTGTGTTCGCCATCAACAGATACGAAGGCTACCTGGAGAACATCAGAGTCAGTTCCGGACAGACTGACGTGAACCTGACAGATATGCGGCTACGACTTGACTGCAGGCAAAACGGCTTTGGGCTGACCCCGATGTTAGGTGTTGACTACCGTATAAACAAGCACTTCAACGTGGCGGCGAAATACGAGTTCAGGACATCACTGACAGTCAGAAGCACGTCGAGTAACAATGCCATGTTCGACCGGCTGGCCGCCAGCACCCCGGCTTTCTCAGGCTATCTTGACGGAGCCGAGACAAGACAAGACATCCCGGCGTTGCTCTCTGTCGGCGTGCGATATTCACCGATAGAGACCCTGAGGGTGGGCGCAGGCTACCACCACTATTTTGACACTGACACGAAGCAGTGGCTTGAGAGTCAGACGGGCAATACGAACGAGTTCACGCTTGGCATTGAGTATGACGTGACGAAATGCCTCGAGGTCAGCGCCGGCTGTCAGAAGACAATCTACGACCAGACATCGGGTTTCCATACCGACACAAATTTCAATCTGGATGCGTTCAGCTACGGACTCGGAATCGGGCTCAGGGTGACAAAGCACCTGACCCTCAACGCCTCCTGGTTCGGCTCAGTCTATGAGGACTTTCACCAGCATGAGGAAAATGCCATGATGTCAAAGAACGTGACGTATTCCAGGACCAATAGGGTGATTGGCATAGGCATGGAACTTGATTTCTGATATTTTTTCCCAAAAGGTTGTGATTGTCAGATTATTTTTGTAACTTTGCATTGCTTAATATGCGCAATCGAAAAAAAGATGAAGGCAAAGAACATACTTTACGTGACTACCGAAATGGTACCGTTTGTTCCTGAGACACCTTTGGCACGGCGCTATCGTATCTTGCCTCAGGCTATTCAGGAGAGCAATCATGAGATTCGCACTTTCATGCCTAAATGGGGCGTGATAAACGAGCGTAGGAATCAGTTGCACGAAGTGATACGTCTGTCGGGGATGAACCTGATAATGAATGAGCAGGATCACACGCTTCAATTGAAAGTCGCGTCAATACAGCCAGCGAGAATGCAAATCTACTTCATTGACAACGAGGATTTCTTCAGGAAGAAAGGCATTGGCCGTGACTCGAAAGGGCGTGAATACGCCAATAACGGCGACCGTACCATCTTCTTCGCCCGTGGAGTCCTTGAGACCATCAAGAAACTCGGGTGGTCTCCCGACATCATCCATTGCGTGGGTTGGACCTCCACCTTAACTCCGCTCATGGTGAAGAGAGCTTTCAATGACGAGCCGGCTTACGCAGGTGTCAAGGTCATCTATTCGGCCACGGCTCCCGCACTCGAACGTCCCGCAGGTAAGAATTTCATGAAATCCCTCGTATATAAGGATATCACGGCTAATGACATAGCGGACATCTCGACCAATGACGTCAGTTTCGACCAACTGCAGATGATTGCGCTGAAATACTCCGACGGTCTTATCCTCGAAGACGACAACGTCAGCCAGTGTGTCATCGACTATGCTAAGTCCATCGGACTGCCGGTGTTGCCTTACCAGCCCTCTGACGACTGCAAGCAAGTGTATGAGGAATTCTACGAACTGGTTGCCAACAGAGAATGATGACTATGAGAAAGCTGCTCTTTTTCGTGATTTCCCTTTGCGTCATTGCGGTGTCATGTGATGACTCCACTGATAGGCTTGGCAGTCAGATGATGCCTGCCAATGATATGGTCCAGACATTCGACACGGTCTATTACGCCACATCCAGGACCGTCATGGCCGGAAACGTGCTCGCACGCACAAGCACGTCCTACCTCGGACAGTTCACAGACCCGGAGAGCTATACGTCCATCAAGTCCGACTTCTTGTCACAACTGCATTGTACCGAGAACTTCGAGTTTAAGGACTCCGTGGTTGACAATAAGATAAAAAGCACTATCCTCTATCTCTATATGAAGAGCTATGTGGGCGACTCCCTCCAGCCGCTGAAACTCTCAGTGTATCCGCTCGACAAGATTATGGATCCGGACCAGAACTACTACACAGACATAGACCCCGCAAAGTACTACGACGTCAACAGCAAACCGATAGCAGAGAAGTGGTTCACTTATTCCGACCGCACGTTGTCCGACAGTTTGCGCTACGCGAACGCAGGGCTCGAATGTATCAGGATTTCCCTTCCCAACGAGATAGGACAGGCGATATTCGATGACTATCGTGCTAATCCGGAACATTTCCGGAACACTGACGCCTTCATCCGAAGTGGACTGCCATGCTCCAAGGGCTTTTATTTCAAGCTTGAGGCCGGAGACGGACTGCTCGTGTCGATCGATGCTTCCCAGCTGACTCTGACGTATGATCACTTTAGCAGAAACGACAGCATCACTAAGGTTGAATACAATGTCTTCGCGGCAACGGAGGAGGTGGTGCAGGCAACTCACTTCTCGAATATCAACCTCGAGTCTTTAGTTGAGGACACGCAGGCGACATACCTCAAGTCGCCTTCCGGACTGTTCACGGAACTGACTTTGCCTATCAAGGACTTCATGAACTCACCGCACAGAAACGATACTATCAACTCGGTGAGGCTCGCCCTTACACGATATAACGACGTCGTGCAGTCCGGCTTCAAACTGAACATCCCGAAAAAGGTGCTTCTGGTCAGGGCTGACGAATACTACAATAAGTTCTTCGAGAACTACAATGTAGCTGATGGCAAGACATCGTTCATCACCAACTTCAACAACATGACGAACACGTTTGAATTCAGTAACATCACTCCGCTCGTAAACAGGATGATTCATGAATACCAAACCGGAACGGCATCGTCATCTTATAATAAGGTGCTTATTATCCCTGTCGATGCCACATATGACACATCGAACAACCTCGTGAAACTCTGCCATGACTTCAGCATGACCAGTGCGAAACTCGTAGGTGGAGCTTTCGACAAGGTGAAACTGAACGTGGTTTACTCGAGTTACAGGTGATTTTTCCTGCTTTTTCTTTGTTCGTGTTGTTTTTTTGTATAAATTTGCATCCGCAATACGAAAACACCCGGGGCTGAATGGATTTGACAGCAAGTCAGGTGGTACGTAAGCATGCAGAGTGTTGCGGGGAAGACTCTTAAATAACTCTCCGTATCAGATTTATCTGGCAACAATACTTATGCTCTCGCTGCATAAGACGAAGTACAGTAGTCTTGACGCTTAATTCTCCTGCAAGGCGGGGGAACGAGACATCGCACTGAAAGCCATTTCCTGAAGCGGTCAGATTAGCGGTGCAGCAAAATCGGGAATAGTCGGTGGCGGCCTCGCACCACGGACGAAGTTTCAGAGGATAAGGTGTCGCTTGGTGGTCCGGGTCTTGGTGACACTCGAAAAACGAAGGCCGGAATAAGCATGTAGAAAGCGTATGGTCTCCTTGTTTGGACGCGGGTTCAAATCCCGCCAGTTCCACACGGATGCACTGCGGGATTTGAACTGAACCTTGTTTTGATTTTGGTTCCGCGAGTTCCACTCGGAAAAACATTGGCAGAGTCGGGATGCTTTTTCTGGCTCTGTCAACATTTGACTTTTCATAAAGGGGTATTCTATTAATCCCCCGTAAATGAAAGATTGATATGAACTATGTGTGATATCGCTATTTTGATGCTTTTGGCTTTTTCTTTGCGTCTCGCTGGTCTTCACTCAGTCACAATGCCCACATCAGTCACATTCGTGATAGATAATCCTTTTTCAGGACTGAGGGCTCTTTCATGAATGGCAGCAACCAGCAAAAGAAAAATCTCAAAATCGCCTAAAGTGTAATTGTTTGAACACCCTTAATGAAGAAAATATGCTGATAATCGGAATTGCCGGAGGTACCGGCAGCGGAAAAACCACAGTAGTAAACAAAATCGTCGAAGCACTGCCAGAGAACAGTGTGGCCATTATCCCTCAGGATTCCTACTACAACGACCAGAGTCATCTGCCATTGGATGTCAGAAGGAAGACTAATTTCGACCATCCGAGCGCTTTCGACTGGAAGCTCTTCGAAAAACAGATTGCAATGTTGAAGCATGGCAAAGCCATAGAACAGCCTACCTATTCATATATTACGTGTACGCGTCTGAAAGAGACTGTCCATGTGGAGCCGAGGAATGTCATCATCATCGAGGGTATCATGGCTCTGTATGATAAGGAATTGCGCGACCAGATGGACCTGAAGGTGTTTGTTGATGCCGGACCGGATGAACGTCTGCTGCGAGTAATCGAACGAGACATGGAGGAACGTGGGCATCCGCTGGAAATGCTTATCATGAAGTATAGGAATGTGCTGAAGCCCATGCATGATGAGTTCATTGAGCCTACAAAACAATATGCGGATATCATCCTACCGACATGCGGCAACAACAGTCAGGCTGTGAAGATGATGCAGCAGTTCATCATCGGGCGGCTTCGGGAGTCGGAATAGTTGAAGGATGGTAAATTTTATTATTTTGAGTGAATAAAAGGGAAACTCGTTTGGAGTATATCTGAAAATACACTATCTTTGCAGCGACACAAGAGGACGGTTTTCTCTTGGATGATGTTTAACAAGCAAAAACTAAAAGACTATGGTAAAGAAATGGATTTGTCCAGTATGTGGTTACGTCCACGAGGGTGAGACAGCTCCTGAGAAATGCCCACAGTGCGGTGTTCCTGGAAGTAAATTCAAGTTGTCAGAAAGTGAGGGTCTTGAGTTCGTGACTGTTCATGAACTCGGTGTGGCAAAGGACATTCCTGCTGGTGAAAAAGGTGCGTTCGTCCTTCAAGGTCTCAAAGACCACTTCGCAGGTGAATGCACAGAGGTCGGTATGTATCTAGCCATGTCACGTCAGGCTGACCGCGAGGGCTATCCAGAGGTGGCTGAGGCTTTCAAGCGTTACGCGTGGGAAGAGGCAGAACATGCAAGCAAGTTCTGTGAGCTCCTCGGCGAACTCTGCTGGGACACTAAGACCAACCTCAAGAAACGCATGGAGGCTGAGTCTGGCGCATGTTCCGCGAAGATGGACATCGCAAGAGTGGCGAAGGAACTCAATCTGGATGCTATCCACGACACAGTACATGAGATGGCAAAGGACGAAGCGCGTCACGGATGCGGTTTTCAGGGACTCTACAACAGGTTTTTCAAGTAGCAATTCACTTGTAACGACCTTGATACCTTATTGGTGTGCTTCGAAGCACACCTTTTTTTTATCGGAATCGCAGAAGATAAATACGTTCGACAATATAGATTGGAACGAATAATGCCTTTGAGAGCAATTCGCGCAGGTTCGGATGGGCGATGGTTTTGAGTAGCCTGTATGAATAGTGATAGTAGGCGTATATACGGCAAATCATGCTATGCCTTGGTATTGACGCATATACCCCTTGGCGGTTTTCTGTCCTTCTATAATTGTCCTCTCCTGCTATGAAACGTTTGAAAAACTGAAGCCGTGCGTTCGTCCCGGTCAGACGAATCTTGACAAATGGCTGGTTAATCAGTCCGAGAGGGTAGTGCTGGGCTATCTGGCGGAATAGGTCTGAGTCCTCGCATATGCGTAGAGACTCGTCAAAACGAATCTCAGGGTGATTGTCGAATACTTTCCGGGCAATGACAACTGTCATGATTCCCACTTTGAAACCAGTGAATGACTTCAGTGACACATCGTCGTGGTTTGACGAGATGTCAGTATGACGAACCGAGAGCCTGTCGTTCCTATAATCCCAATAGAAGAAGCCTGTATGTGACCAGAGATATCCATTCTCTTCCATGAATGGGATTTGGGCTGATAGTTTGCCGGGCAGCCATACGTCATCAGAGTCAAGAAAGGCAATGTATTGACCAGACGCATGAGCTATACCAGTATTGCGGGCAGCAGACGGTCCACCATTCCGATGACGGTGTATGAAGATGCACGGGCGTTCCTTGTAATGTCGCTCCAATGGTGACAAATCCTCAGACGAACCGTCATCGACTATGATGACCTCAAAAGAATCATAATCCTGCTCCAGTACGCTGTCGATGGCTTCGGCAAGCCATCCGACGTTGTCGTGAAACGGGATTATGACACTGACTTTCACAATGGAAAGTTGTTATTTCTTAAGTAGTTTCAGTTCTTTGAAACAATCCACAAGTGCAGAAACGCAACGATCGACTTGTTCTTTTGTGTGAGTTGCCATGAGTGCTACACGTATGAGCGTGTCTTGGGGCGCACATGCCGGCGGCACTACCGGATTGACGAATATGCCCTTTTCAAACGCCAGTTTCGTGACTTCGAAAGTCTTCATGTTGTCACGCACATAAAGTGGGATGATAGGACTTTCAGTGTCACCGATTTCGAAACCAGCATCCTTGAACTGTTGGAGTGCATATTCGGTGATTTTCCAGAGATTCTCAACTCGTTCTGGTTCTGTCTTAAGGATATGGAGGGCTTCCATCGCGGCTGCCGTTGCCGCAGGAGTGTTGGATGCGCTGAAGATATAAGTCCTCGAGGTATGGCGAAGCCAGTTGATGGTGTCTTTATCGGCTGCTATGAAACCTCCAATGGATGCAAGTGACTTCGAGAATGTTCCCATGATAAGATCAACATCGTCCGTGACACCGAAATGATCGCATGTGCCGCGCCCATTGCGTCCGAACACGCCAAGCCCATGAGCCTCATCAACCATGAGACTTCCTTTGTACTTGTGCTTGAGCTTTACTATCTCAGGCAATTTGGCAAGGTCCCCTTCCATGGAGAACAATCCATCGGTGACAATGAGTTTGATAGACTGTGGGTTGCAGCGTTTGAGCTGTTTCTCAAGGTCATCCATGTCATTGTGCTTGTAATGATAGAACGTGGAGAACGAGAGACGACGTCCGTCAACGATAGAGGCATGATCACGATCATCGCCAAGAATGTAGTCGTTACGAGTGGTAAGGGCAGAGACGACACCAGCGTTGACCGAGAAACCCGTAGAATAGACCAGAGCCTCGTCCTTGCCTACAAATTCCGCCAATTCATGCTCAAGTTGTACATGTAAATCGAGAGTTCCATTGAGGAATCTGGAACCCGCACAACCAGTACCATATTTCTTGATGGCCTCTATGGCCGCATCGACAATCCTCTTGTCATAAGTCAGACCCATGTATGAGTTGGATCCGAACATAAGGACTTTCTTGCCGTCCATCACCACCTCAGTGTCCTGATGGCTATCTATTTCGCGGAAATAGGGATAGATGCCCGCGTTCATGTATTTCTGCGGCTCTCTATAGTCCTTGAACCTGTTTTGTAATAATCCCATAACATTTTATTCACATACAGAATGCAAAGTTACATTTTTTTTCTTAACTTTGCGTTATGTTTTCAAAGAAAAAAATACTATTCATATATAATCCGTTCTCTGGACTTGGCAGAAAAGGGGGGATTCTCCGTCAGATTGACGAGATGATTGACACCTCTAAATATGTCTATGATGTGGCGAGGATAGACCATGAGGGTCATTCTGGGGAACTTGCGAAGGAAGCAGTCAGATACGGAACTGATGTCGTCTGTGCTATAGGTGGTGACGGTACTGTCAATTCCGTTGCCTCTGTCCTGAAAGATACTGCCACTGCACTTGCGATCATTCCAGCGGGATCTGGTAACGGACTCGCTCGGCATTTGCACATTCCTATTGATAGTGAGAAAGCCATCGCACTTATTAATCAGGGAGATTGCAAACAGATGGATTATGGCGTTGTCAATTTGATTCCTTTCTTCTGCACTTGTGGCGTTGGTTTCGACGCATTCATCTCGAAGAAGTTCGCCTCCGCGAAGGTCAGAGGTCCGCTGGCCTATCTTGAGAAAATGCTGATGAACGGACTGCTGTTCCGTCCTGAGACTTATGACATCGACCTCGTGGATGATCATGAGGTCCATACCGTAAGGAAGGCTTTCATCATCACTTGTGCCAATGCCTCACAATATGGCAACAATGTATATATCGCACCTAAGGCCTCGGTATTTGACGGGATGCTGAACGTGACAATCCTGAAGCCGTTCACTCCGATTGAGGTACCACAATTGGCATTGCAACTGTTCAATGGCACTATTGACAAGAACAGTCGTATTGAGACATTCAAATGCAAGAGTCTGTCTATACACAGACAGAAGGAAGGAGTAATACACTTTGACGGCGAACCTATTAATACGGGACCTGATGTGGAGATTGCTATCGTTCCAAAGGGGCTGAGATGTATCTGCCCAGATGCCGAGGGTGTGCAGGACGTCACTGAGAATATACAGAATGAGGTATTAGATCAAATCAATAAAATCAAATCAACATGGCAGTTTCAGACATTGAAGAAAAGAAAAACGAATCAATAAGCTTCGTTGAGGAGTTTGTCAAGACCGACCTTGAGGAAGGTAAGAACGGTGGAAGAATCCAGACTCGTTTCCCACCAGAGCCTAACGGCTATCTGCATATTGGCCATGCAAAGGCAATTTGCATGGATTTCGGGATGGCGGAGAAATATGGTGGAGTATGTAACCTCAGGTTCGACGATACAAACCCAACAAAAGAGGACACCGAATATGTTGATGCTATTCAGGAGGATATCAAGTGGCTTGGTTTTAAGTGGGGTAATGTGTATTATGCGTCCGACTATTTTCAGAATCTCTATGATTTTGCAATACGGCTTATCAAGGACGGCAAGGCATATATTGACGAACAGACATCGGAACAGATTGCAGAGCAGAAGGGCACTCCCACACAACCTGGCGTTGCCAGTCCGTTCAGAGAAAGGCCGGTTGAGGAGAACCTTGACTTGTTCGAGAAGATGAACAGGGGTGAGATAGAGGAGGGTGCGATGGTGCTCAGGGCAAAGATTGACATGGCAAATCCTAACATGCACTTCAGGGACCCGATTATTTACAGGGTCAAGAAAGTGCCTCATCACAGAACCGGTACGAAATGGAATGTCTATCCCAACTACGATTTCGCCCATGGACAGTCAGACTATTTCGAGGGCGTGACCCACTCCATATGCACTTTGGAATTCGTGCCCCATCGCCCGCTCTATGATTTCTTTATCGACGAGCTCAAGGGGTGTGGTTTCAAGATGAACGAGGCAGAGAAGCAGACGGAGGACTATCGCCCGCGTCAGATTGAGTTCAACCGTCTGAATCTCACATACGCCGTTATGTCAAAGCGCAAGATGCTTGCGCTGGTAAAGGAAGGGCTGGTTGACGGATGGGACGACCCACGTATGCCTACAATCTGCGGGATGAGGAGAAGAGGGTATAGTCCGGAATCCATCCGCAACTTCATCAAGATGATAGGCTACACCAAGTATGACGCACTCAATGACTATGCCATGCTTGAGTCGGCTGTCAGAGAGGACCTCAACAAGAAAGCCACAAGGGTCAGTGCTGTACTCAATCCTGTCAAGTGCGTCATCACGAACTACCCTGAAGGCATGAAGGAAGCTCTCGATGCCACAGATAATCCAGAGGATGAGCAGAGCAAGCATCACGAAGTCGAATTCTCACGTGAGTTATGGATAGAACGCGATGACTTCATGGAAGTAGCTCCGAAGAAGTTCTTCCGGCTGACCGTGGGTGGTGAGGTGCGTCTGAAAAACGCTTATATAATAAGGTGTACCGGGGTGACGAAGAATCAGGACGGTGATGTGGTTGAGATACAGTGTGAATATGATCCGCTTACACGCAGCGGTATGCCTGAGGCAAACCGTAAGGTGAAAGGTACGATACATTGGGTGAGTTGCCACAACTGCATTGAGGCCGAAGCCCGTTTGTACGACCGCCTGTTCAGTGTGGAGAACCCTTCCGCTGATGAACGCGACTTCCATGAATTGCTGAATCCGGACTCTCTGTCAGTCGTGAAGTGCTACGTGGAGCCCTACCTCAAGGAGTTCAAACCTATGGACTATCTGCAGTTCCAGAGGACCGGCTATTTCACCCTCGACAAGAACAGCACTCCAGAGAAGATGATATTCAACAGGACCGTCGGACTTCGCGACAGTTGGAAGGGTGGAAAGTAAATCCAGTTTCTTATCCGATGGATTATTTTGAATCTGACGAGTTCAGACACTTGCTAAAATCCTATGAGGACGCAAAGAGCGATGGTGCTAACTGCTACCTCGACACTGATGATTTCGTGGATATAGCAGAGTACTATATTCGGAACCAGGACTTTGACGAGGCTCTTGCCGCCACAGAAGACGGTCTGCTTATCCATCCTGATGATATGGGATTGCGCGGCATGAGGGTCAGTGCGCTGATCAACCTCAACAGGATTGATGAGGCGCATAAAGCCCTTGGACAGGTCGATCCGGAGGAGAATTTCGACTACTACTATCTTGAGGCCCAGTTGGTACTCGCCGACAACTGGGACTCCTCGGAGGCCAATGACCTGTTCCTGAAGTGGCTCGACCTGGAGATTGATGACATGAGATCCGAGTTTCATGGTAAGATTGACCAACAGCGTCTGCATGAGGACTACATGCATGTGATTGCGAGTTTCTCTGAACTCAATCAGGAAGATGACGAGGTGCAGGTTCTCATCGGAAAGTGGGTTGATGACTTCCGTGCCAGATGTGAGCATATCGGCAGGTATGAATGTGACGCCGAGATTGCTCATGTCTGCCATGAGGAGGGGCTGATAGACAAGGAAATCGAACTTTATAACAATTTCCTTGACAATGACCCATACATGGATGGTGGATGGACCTACCTCGCTTCTATCCAGCATATGAACGGACAGGTGGATGATGCAATCAACTCTGCCGGGTTTGCCTTGGCAATCAATCCCGACGACTCGTTCACGCTCATGCTTCGCGCTCATAGCTATTTCGTCTCCGAACGTTTCACCGAAGCCCTGAACGACTATCTCAGGTACGAACGGCTGACGGGGGAGAACGACCATGCCCATATCATAGGCAGGTGTTTTATTATGATAGGTAAGAGAAAACAGGGATATGAATATCTCGAGAAAGCCGTGGCTGTCAATTCATCGCATGGCGGGGATGCTGATTCCGCTGCGAATATATGGGCTTTCATCGCTCAGGCTTTTCTGGATGGGGGTTTCTTGAAGGAAGCACAGGAATGTGTGGAAAAGGCTGCCGAACTTGTTTCTGACTCAACTGAGTACATCATGTTGAAAGCCAACGTACTTTTGCAGATGAAAGAGTTGGACGAAGCAAGATACTGGTTCCGGAAATCGTTGGAGACAACCAACAAAAGGGTGATGGTAGAAATGTATATAGGTGGTGCATTCCTGTATGAGAACATGTTCGATGACGCTTTGGAGTACTTCCGCATGGCTACCGAAGAGCCTGACGACCCGATGAGCGTCAGGGCACATGCCTATCTCTCGTACCTTTTCTTCAGGATGGAAGACAAAGAGAATTTCCGGAGAAGTCTCAGAATCGCTTGTGAGAGTACTCCGGAAACCATCCGCGCGTTCTGGGACACCGAACTGAGCGGTGTGCCTGAAAGCGATTATTATGATAGACTCAAGGACTTAATTTAGTCCGAAAAGGGTTTTCAGTCCTCCATCAACTCCGCTGAATCCCATGAATGCCATTGACAACAGCCCCGCCGTGATGAGTGCGATAGGCATGCCTCGCATTGCTTTGGGAACCTTGGAGAACTCCAACTGCTCACGTAGGCCGGCGAAGACTATCATGGCCAATGCGAACCCGAGGGCGGTGGAGAACGCATAGACAACACCTTGAAGCATTGAATAGTCTTTCTGGATGACGAGGATCGCCACTCCGAGAATACAGCAGTTAGTGGTAATCAGAGGAAGGAAGACTCCAAGGGCCTGATAGAGTGACGGAGACACCTTCTTCAGGATGATTTCCACCATCTGTACCAACGCCGCGATGACGAGGATAAAGGCTATGGTCTGCAGATACCCGAGACCACAAGGGTCAAGGACGTATTTCTGAAGAAGAAACGTGACTATCGTCGCAAGGACGAGCACAAACGTCACTGCGGCGCCCATTCCACCCGCCGTTCCGATTTTCCTCGAGACACCGAGAAATGGACAGATTCCGAGGAACTGAGCCAGCACGATGTTGTTTACGAATATCGCTGTGATGAATATAAGTACGTATTCCATATTATCTGCCTTTGCTTATTTTTTTATTTTGTTGACTAATGCGATGAGAAAGCCGAGCGCAATGAATGCACCAGGCGCAAGTACGAACATGAGCATTCCGAAATCCTCACCTTGAAGCACTTGACCGAAAACGGCACCTGTGCCGAGAAACTCCCGAACACCGCCAAGAAGAGTTAGTGCCAGTGTGAAGCCTATGCCTATGCCTATGCCGTCGCAAATGCTATCAACCGCTCCGTGTTTCGCCGCGAAAGCCTCCGCGCGTCCGAGGATTATGCAATTCACAACGATGAGTGGGATGAAGAGCCCCAACGTAGCATAGATGTCGGGGACGTATGCCTGCATGAGCATCTGCAGTATCGTCACGAGTGATGCTATCACTACTACATAGCACGGTATGCGCACCGCATCCGGGACATAGTCCTTGATGAGGGAGATGATGAGGTTTGAGAGTATGAGCACGAACGTGGTCGCAAGTCCCATCGACATGCCGTTTATGGCCGACGAGGTCGTTCCAAGTGTGGGGCACATTCCGAGGAGAAGTACGAATGTCGGGTTCTCCTTGACGATGCCGTTCCAGATGTATTTAATACTGTTGTTCATTGTTTGCCTCCTTTCTTTTCTTGTGTCGAAGCATCGCTTGTCTCGTGTGTGGAACCGTATATTCTGTCGAATGCGGACATGACTGCTTTAAGGAACGCACGGCTCGTTATTGTTGATGCTGTAATGGCGTCGATGTCTCCGCCGTCTTTGCTTACGGTCATGCTCGTGTTGGCTGGGTTCTTTCCTATTATGTCGCCCTTGTTACCTCTCTGGAACCACTCACCGGCTTTCGCGCCAAGGCCTGGCGTCTCGGAATGCTTGAGTATCTTGTAGCCGCAGATAGTGCTGTCGGGGGCGAAGCCTACAAGTACCTCAATCGGACCGCCGAAGCCGTTGCTCTGGGTCTTGACTGCTATACCGATTTCGGTCTTGTACAAAACGAATGTGGAGGTGGAGTCGTGAATCTCCTCTACATCCAGTGAGTCTTCCGGATTCGCTCCAAGCACTTCCTTTATGCCTTTCTCGAGATTGTCTTTCTCAATCTTGGCAATCTGTGTCGAAGTGATGGCATTGACTATTGCCAGGGAAAGGGCAGCAGCCACGGCGATGACGCAGAGCACCATTACCATGTTCACGAGGTTTGATTCCATCTTTTTCATTTCTTCACCTCCTCTCCGAAACGCTTAGGTTTGCAATAGTTATTGATTAGTGGGGTAAATGCGTTCATGATCAGTATAGCGAATGACATTCCCTCTGGGTATGCGCCCCAGGTCCTGATCACGATTGTAAGGACACCGATGCAGACACCATATATTATCTGTCCCTTCTTGGTCATCGGCGAGGTCACATAGTCAGTGGCCATGAAGATGGCGCCGAGAAGCAGACCTCCTGAGAGCAACTGGCTCATTGGATCGGCATACATTCCGTTAGCCAGATGGAGTGCGCCTGAGAACACAAGCACTGTGACTATGATACTTACAGGAATGTGCCATGTGATGATTCTCTTAGCGAGCATGTATATCAGTCCGATGATCAGTGCCACCGCACACACCTCACCAAGGCAACCTCCGGTCATACCGAGCAACATGTCCGGCAGACTTGGCATGTCGTTCAGGAGCGAAGGGTCGCCCGCCTTGACTGCCGCCTTCATGACAGAGAGTGGTGTCGCACCTGTCGCTGCGTCGAGAGTGAGGAAGGGCTGTCCTGATGTCGGCCAGGTAGTCATCTGGACGGGGAAGGATATGAGCATGAATGCTCGTCCTGCCAACGCGGGATTGAAAAGGTTGCAGCCGAGGCCGCCGAACGTCATCTTCACGACTCCGATGGCGAACAGCGAACCGGCGACCACCATCCACAGTGGGATATTGGAGGGGAGGTTGAAGGCAAGCAGGATGCCTGTGAGTATTGCCGAACCGTCAGTAACCGTCGGCTGTGGGTTCCTGAGCATGTACTTGCCGATGAACCATTCAAAGAACACACATGAGGCAACTGACAAGGCAGTCACCGTGATGGCTCCGATTCCGAAGAACCAGAACGAGCAGAGCATGGCGGGAACCAGCGCGATGATGACCCCGTACATGTTCTTACTGACACTGTCGCCGCTGTGAACGTGGGGCGAGAGTGATACCGTGAGTTTATTCATGTCGCTATTTAGTATTTCTCGATTTGATAATTCCCATTACTGTGCTCTTCCCGAGTCGTACGAGGTCGAGAAGAGGACGGTTGGCAGGACAGGTGAACTGGCAGCATCCACATTCGATGCAACTCGTGACCATCTCCTTCTCCATCTTTTCCCAGTTCTGCGTTTCCGCGCAAGCGGAGAGCAGATAAGGCTCAAGTCCCATCGGGCATGCGCTGACGCACTTGGCACAACGGATGCATGTACTGGCTGGTTTCCTGTGCGATTCCTCGTCACGCATGATGAGCACACCGGATGAGCCCTTGCAGACCGGCACTTCGGTCGTCGGGAGTGCCTTACCCATCATCGGACCGCCACCAATCACCTTACCCGTGTCTTCCGGCAGACCGCCGCATGCGTCGATCAGCTGGCTCATCGGAGTGCCAAGACGTACGAGGAAGTTCTGGCAGTTGCCGAGGCTCTTTCCTGTGACTGTCACAACACGCTCAAAGAGCGGCTTGTTCTTCATGACGGCCTCATAGACAGCGAATGCGGTACCTACGTTCTGGATGATGGCGCCTACACTTACAGGCAGTGCCGGTGGGGCAGGAACCTGCCGACCTATGACTGCGTCTATGAGTTGTTTCTCGCCACCTTGCGGATATCTGACCTTGAGCGGCACCACCTCGATGCCATACACCGTCATGGCTTTGAGCTGCATGAGTTGTATGGCGTCCGGTTTGTTGCTCTCAATGGCGATATAGCCCTGGCTGACTCCGGCTGCTTTCATCAGGAGCAGGGTCCCCACGATAATCTCATCTGCATGCTCAAGCATCAGACGGTGGTCGGCAGTGAGGTACGGCTCACATTCCACTGCGTTGATGATGACACACTCAGGTTTGCTTCCCGGAGGCGGACAGAGTTTCACATGGCATGGGAATGTCGCGCCACCGAGGCCTACGATTCCCGCACCCTTGATTTTCTCGACAATATCCCTTCCCGTCAGGTCCGGCCGCGCCTCAAGCCTCACGATGTCTTTACTGCGGTCAATCTCAGGCATCCATTCATCACCTTCCACGGTGATGTGGATAGCGGGCTTGTCATAGCCACTGGCATCGATGCATGTGTCGAGTTTCAGTACAGTGCCTGATACAGAGGAGAAGATGTTCGCTGAGACGAATCCACCTGCCTCGGCTATCATCTGACCCACCTTGACCTTGTCGCCTTTCTTCACGATAGGCTTTGCCGGCGCACCGATATGCTGGCTCAGTGGGAAGACCGCGACTCTTGGCAGTTCCGCAACCTTTATGGGCTGGTCTGCTGAGAGTTTGTTTTCTGCTGGATGAACTCCACCTATTCTGAATGTCTTCATAATCCTAACAAAATTTGCTGTGATGGTAATAACGGAGCATCATAATTACGCGCTTTCGCTACGGCGCTTTCGCTTTTGCCGTCTGTCGGGGTGATGTCTATCGTCCCATGCAGCAGATACTGCTGGCTTGGCAAGAGCGGTGCGTCGAAGTTGAGTTCCAATGGTTTCTCATAAGGACGAATGTTGGTGTTGCATGACTCCTTGACTCCGTCATCCTTTCCTATCGCACCCACCTCTTTGGTCAACACAATCTTTCCTTGCTCTCGTGGTTGGGCACTTACGCTCTTTGGTTCCACCCGCTTAGGATTCAATGCCATGTTGAGACCGAGGATGCTTCCCTGAGGACAGGCCTCCTCACAGGCACGGCACTGGGTACATTTCACCGGGTCGATATAGGCAAGGAAACTGTCGATTGTAATCGCGTCGCTGCCACAGACCTGCTGACATTTCATGCAGCCGATACAAGCGGCCCCACAGACTTTCCTCGCTTGGGCTCCTTTGTCCTTGTTCATGCACTGGACCACCATCGTGGTTTTCTGGTCATCAACTAGACGAATCTCTATCAAGTGTCGCGGACATGCCTTGGCACATGCGCCACAGGCTGTACATCTGTCTTTGTCAACCTCGGGAAGACCTGTCTGTGGGTTAATCTGAATGGCTCCGAACTTACATGCCTCCACACAATCGCCACATCCGAGACAACCGTAAGCACATGCCGTCTCCCCCTTGCCGGTGGTGTTGGCTACCTTACAACTCCTCACGCCATCATAGATGATTGTGCGAGGACGCAGGGTGCAGGTGCCGTTACAACGTACGACTGCCAGTTTCGGTTCCGACTTCTCAGCCTGAAGACCGAGGATGGCGGCCACTTTCTCCATGCATGGCTGACCGCCAACCGGACAGTTGAGACCTTCGAGCGAGCCTTTGTCGGCAGCCTTCACACAAGCATCCGCCATGGCTGAACACCCAGGAAATCCGCAGCCGCCACAGTTGGCTTGAGGCAGAACCTCACCAATCAGGGCGATACGCGAATCTTCCTTGACTGCGAATTTCCTGGATACGACCCAAAGCACAATACTTGCGACCAGAGCCACCAATCCAAGAATCACGACAGCAATAAGAATCTGTGTCATAATTTTTTATTTAAGTTTGAGTTTCAATATCATATAATATAAGGTGAGCATACCCGCAACAGCGACGAACGATATTAGGTCGTTCCACCTCAACGCCCCAACCATCAGGAACAGACCAGCGGTGAGTATGATCAGTGGTATCCAGAACATGAGCCATGAGGCCTTGCGGCGCAGGCTGGCGCTGCAAGCGCCATCGCCGGCGGACGTTGGAGGCTTGCCGTTCGCATGACACATGCGCTCCAATGCACACCCACCGCATATTTCCACCTTGTCATCCATGGGCTTTCAGATGTTTTTGCATATTACTTCGCAAAATTACAAAAAAATATTGATACACTGCCATGAAACTGCAATAAAAATATATTTTTGGGCGATTTCACGATTTCAGCAGATACCAACAGCAAACGCAAATTACATAAAGGCGGGTTCTGTTACACGCTGAGAAACCTTCGTGCGGGTAATGGTTCACAGTGTGATAATGAATGGTTCATAGTGTCTGTGTGTTCGAATTCCCATGACACACTCATGCGACAACGAAGTCAGCACAATCGCACGAAACTTCCAAAGACACCTGATGAGATTATGATTTTGTTACTAACAACTACATACCACTTGTTACTAACAAGTACACCCTACCTGTTACTAACAAGTACCCCCCACCTGTTACTAACAACTATATACCACCTGTTAGTAACAAGTGGGATATGTCTTGCGCTCGCGGCGATAATGTCTTGCGCTCGCGTCGATATTGTCTTGCGTTCGCGTCGATATTGTCTTGCGCTCGCGGCACTGATGTCGTCCGTTGTGCCAAAGCAAATTGTCGCCGTTTCCTCAAAAAGTTCACAGATAATTGTGGTTTTGTCAGATTTAATTCATATCTTTGTGTTGCCGTTGGTAGTCAGAGACCAGAAACCGACTAACGTCTGAAGAAGTAGTGGCAAAAGGCATCATGTAGCGGCGGCGAATAACCATTGAACCATATTAACTAACTTATTGATTCTATGCTTAACTTAAAGAGACTCCTCTCAATCACCATCTGTTTCACGGCCTTTGCCGTTCATGCCCAGAAGCCTATGGGCGAAGTAATCGAAGAAGGGCTGTCTGTCAGCCGTTCGCAGGCACTCATAATGGCAAGGTCACTCGAGAGCCAGGAAGGACGTTTTCCGCGCTCCTTTGACAAAGGGGAACTTATCACGAGCGATTACCGCTGGTGGTGTTCCGGCTTTTTCCCTGGTGTGCTATGGCAGTTATACGCCGACAAGCCGAGCAATGACCTACGCCGTTACGCTGAGCTCTTCACCGACCGGGCTGAGCCGGTGAAGAAGATGACGGACACTCACGACCTGGGTTTCATGCTCTATTGCAGTTTCGGCCAGGGTTACAACATCACCGGCAACAAGCGTTATCTTGACATCATCAAGGAAGGCACAGCCAGTCTGCTGACACGCTTCGACGAGAGACTCGGTGTCATCAAGTCGTGGGAGTCAAGCAGGAAATGGAAATACCCTGTCATCATCGACAACATGATGAACCTTGAGATGCTTTGTTTCATGACCCGCGAGACAAACGACCGTCAGTATGTCCGTGTCGCTGAGACCCACGCCAACAAGACGATGGAGAACCATTTCCGTGATGACTACAGCACCTTCCATGTCGTTTCCTATGACCCGGAGACCGGCAAGCCTCATGCGCGCCAGACCTCTCAAGGCTATTCCGACGATAGCGCATGGGCACGCGGACAGGCATGGGGACTGTATGGCTACACCATGATGTATCGTGAGACCCTCAACCATAGATACCTCGAGCAGGCACGCCACATAGCACATTTCCTCTGCTCACATCCCCGTATGCCAGAGGACGGAATACCATACTGGGACTTCGACGCCCCTGACATCCCGAATGCTCCCCGCGACGCCTCTGCCGGTGCGGTGATGGCGAGTGCCTTGGTCGAGTTGTCACAACTCGACCCGTCGGCCGACGCGTCAGTCTGGTTGCGGATGGCGGAAAAGCAACTGCGCTCACTCACGTCTCCCGCCTACCTTGCGCATGTCGGTGAACAAGGAGGATTCATCTTGAGACACAGCGTGGGCTCCCTGCCGGGCAAGAGCGAGGTTGACGTGCCACTCACCTATGCGGACTACTATTACATCGAGGCGTTACTGCGTATGAAGAAGTTGCTTGCACAACCGTCCCCACAGGCTGACCGCAAAGCATGGGTGGACGCCCTTGTCACCATCGCCACACCTGTGCTGAAGAATCTGGCTGACGAGACGCTGAAGAATAACTTTCCGTTCGAGTCATTATCCGCCGACCCCGACCGTAGCGAGGTCTCATACCTCGAAGCCGTGGGTCGTACCATCTGCGGTATCGCACCTTGGCTCGAACTCGGCCCCGACGGCACACCGGAGGGACTTCAACGTATGCAGATGATTGACCTGGCAGTGCGTGGACTGAAGAACGCTGTCAACCCACAGTCACCTGACCACCTGCGCTTCACTGCCAATCGCCATCGTCAGCCACTCGTCGATGCCGCCTTTCTGGCAGAGGGTCTGCTCCGCGCGCCCAAGCAACTATGGGGCAAACTGGACGGAGTCACCCAGCAGAACCTTATCAAGGAGCTCAGGGCGACCCGTTCGATACAACCATACGAAAGCAACTGGCTGCTCTTCGCGTCAATCATAGAGGCGGCATTACTTGAGTTTGACGGGCAGTGCGATGAGGTGCGGATGATGCATGGAGTCGAGAAGTTCAGAAACGACTGGTACAAAGGTGACGGATGGTATGGCGACGGCAGTGACTTCCATCTTGACTACTACAACAGCCTGGTCATCCTTCCGATGCTTACCGAGGTGCTCATGGTCTGCCAGAAGCACAATCTGAGAAACGCGGACTTCCTCGCTACACAGCAGAGGCGTCTCGGACGCTATGCGGAGCAACAGGAGCGCATGATATCCCCCGAAGGGACATATCCCGTCATCGGACGCTCCATCACCTATCGGTTTGGCTCGTTCCATGCCCTAAGCGACGCCGCCTTGCTTCATCTTCTGCCACGACACGTCAACCCAGGACAGGTACGATGCGCGATGACCGCTGTGATAAAGCGTCAGCTCGCACAGCGCAACACATTCGACACATGTGGCTGGCTGCGCGTAGGTTATACTGGAGCACAAATCCACATGTCGGAAGACTACATCAACACAGGCAGCGAATATCTGTGTTGCGCCGCATTCTGCGCCCTTGGCCTTCCACAGACCGACCCGTTCTGGAGCAATCCATACACGCCATGGACAGCCCTCAAGGCATGGAGCAACACGGACGTACCGGCTGACCACTCAATCAACAACTGAACAATCAGCACCAAGCAACCGCCGCAACCGCCAACAATCGTCCTTTTTTTTCAAGGCGGCACAAAAGTTTTAACCGACATTGATGCCTATCTCGGTTTTTTTATCTATATTTGCGGAGCGAATAGCACTGCTCGTATGTGGTCGGCCTTGGGGAGAGCCGTGGCGGACCGTGGCGGAGCCGTACGGAATGCAGACAAACGACAAAAGACATGCGTGAATTCAAGGACATCAAAATAGCGGTAGCAGGCACTGGCTACGTGGGACTGAGCATCGCCACATTGCTGTCACAGCACCATCAGGTGACTGCAGTCGATGTCATTCCTGAGAAAGTCGAGAAAATCAACAATGGCATCTCACCTATCCAGGACGATTACATCGAGAAGTATCTCGCGGAAAAGCGACTGAACCTCAGTGCGACACTCAACGGAACTGAGGCATACAGGGACGCCGACTTCGTGGTGATTGCCACACCGACCAATTACGACCCTCAGAAGAACTTCTTCGACACCTCACACGTGGAGGAGGTCATCGACCTCGTCCTCAGTGTGAACCCGGATGCGGTCATGGTGATAAAGAGCACCATACCAGTAGGTTATACAAGGGGGCTCTACGTGAAGTACGCACCGCGGTTCCTCACCGCCCCCGGACTCCGAGGCAAGAAACTCAAATTGCTTTTCTCGCCTGAGTTCCTGAGAGAGAGCAAAGCGCTCTATGACAACCTCTATCCAAGTCGCATCATCGTAGGCTACCCAAGGCCGATAGCGTCGGGAGCCGACAGCAAACTGAACGAAGAGAACGTCGCCATAGAAGCCATCAGCCACCCAGACTCCCGGCAGCATGCCCAGACCTTCGCCCGACTCTTGCAGGAAGGCGCCGTCAGACAGGACATCCCCACCCTGCTCATGGGCATGAAAGAAGCCGAAGCCGTCAAGTTGTTCGCCAACACCTATCTGGCGCTGCGCGTAAGCTACTTCAACGAACTTGACACCTACGCCGAGGAGAAAGGGCTAAACACCCAGGCCATCATCAACGGAGTGGGTCTCGACCCGCGCATAGGCACACACTATAACAACCCCTCCTTCGGCTACGGAGGTTACTGCCTGCCCAAGGACACGAAGCAGCTTCTCGCCAACTACGCCGACGTGCCACAGAACATCATGAGCGCCATCGTAGAGAGCAACCGCACGAGGAAGGACTACATAGCCGACGCAGTGTTGCGGAAAGCCGGCTGGTACGACTACACCTCGAACAACCAGTTCAACTCCATCCCATCGGAAGCAGCGCCGACCATCGGAGTCTATCGTCTGACCATGAAGAGCAACAGCGACAACTTCAGGCAGAGTGCCATACAAGGCATCATGAAGCGAATCAAAGCCAAGGGTGCGACCGTGATTATCTATGAGCCCACACTCGTTGACGGCTCACTTTTCTTCGGTTCAAGGGTGGTCAATGACCTCGGTACGTTCAAGGAGCAGAGCAAGGCCATCATCGCCAACCGCTATGACGCCTGTCTCGATGACGTAAAGGACAAGGTCTATACACGCGACATCTTCAAGAGAGACTGAGGACACAAGAACCTCACCGAGACCAACACACCCGGACTCGTCACATGATACGACAACAAGCCCACTCATCCAGAACGAGGAATGCGATGCATAACATCCTCCTGTCCATCGGGGCGAAAGGGGTCAGCATCGTCTCATCGCTATTACTCGTATCAGTCACCATCGACTATGTCAATCCGACCCGTTATGGCATCTGGCTGACACTCTCGCAGATTATCGGCTGGATAGGGTTCTTCGATTTAGGAGTAGGAAACGGATTCAGAAACCGTTTCGCCGAAGCCAAGGCAAACGGCAACCTCAGACTGGCGCGGCAATATGTCAGCACGGCCTATTTTGCGATAACAGCGATGATGGTCATAGTCCTGGCAATACTGCTCGTGTGCAACCACTACATCGACTGGACCATAGTGCTTGGCGTCAGCAACTCGTACAAGGAGGAGCTGGGACAGGTGTTCAACATACTCAGCTGTTTCTTCTGCCTCAACATGATAGTCAACCTGTTCAGCACACTGCTCACGGCCGACCAGAAACCAGGTCAGTCCGCGGTCATCTACTCGGCAGGCCAGCTTGCCTCGTTAGGAGTGATACTCCTGCTCACCCACGTCACCGACGGAAGCCTGCTGAATCTGGCTTTGTATTTCTCAGGCATACCAGTCATCGTCACGCTTGTCGCATCGGCATATGCGTTCTTGTTCACGAGGTACAGGGTCATACGTCCCAGGTTCTCAGAAGTCAGAGTAGGTCTGATAAAGGACATACTCGGTCTTGGGCTTCGTTTCTTCCTCATATACCTGTGCATGATTGCCATTTTCCAGGTAATGAACATCGTCATATCAAGAGAAATAGGAGCCGCATCTGTCACTGAGTACAATGTGGCATACAGATACTTCAATGTCCTCTACAGTGTCATGCTGATAATCATCACCCCGTTCTGGTCAGCATTCACCGACGCCTACACTAAGCGAGACTTCACATGGATGAGAACCATGGTGAAGAACCTTGAGAAGACGTGGGCGCTCTCCATAGCCGCCGGGGTCGTCATGCTGGCAGTGTCGCCATTCGCATATCGGATATGGATAGGCGACTCAGTCAGCATATCCCTCACATTGTCAGCATGGCTTCTGGTGTTCGTTATGACTCAGGCACTCAGCAACATATACATGTATATCATAAACGGCATAGGGTTCATTCGTATTCAGTTCGTGACCTATCTGCTCTTCGCTCTCATCTCATGGCCAGCCATGACCTACAGTTGCCGGACATTCGGAGTCAGCGGCATAGTCATCGTACCTACCGTGACCTATCTGGTCCAGGCCGTCCTGTCGAAGATACAGGTCTCAAAACTCTTATCAAACAACGCGGCAGGATGGTGGAGGAAGTAAGGATATCGGTTATCACCGTCTGCCTCAACTCAGAGGGCTCCATCGAGCAGACAATCCAGTCAGTACTGGGACAGACATACGGCAACATCGAGTATATAATTATCGACGGGGCAAGCACAGACGGCACACTCGACATCATCAGCAAGTACCGAGACAGGCTCTCAGTCTTTCTGTCCGAGAAAGACGACGGCATCTATGATGCCATGAACAAGGGCGTGGCCGCTGCCACGGGCGACTGGATCCACTTCAAGAACAGCGGCGACACATTCGTCTCACCCGACACGTTGAAGGAGGTGTTCTCCCACCCCATCCCGGATGACACCCAGATACTGCATGGCAACTGCATCTACACCAACAGACTGGGCAGACTAAGACAGAAGCCCGCACTCGCCTCAGCAGTCAAGTCCTCGACCATGCCGGTGCTGCATCCAGCGTCATTCATTCGCTCAGACCTGCATAAAGCCCACCCTTTCGACACAAGCTACAAGTCATGCGCCGACTACGACTTCATGCTTTCCCGTATGGAAGGTGGATGCAGGTTCCACTATATCGACCAAGACATCGCACTTTTCCCAATAGGTGGGTATGCCATGAGGAACTTCCGTCTGACCGCCCTGGAGAACCATCGCATACTCAAGAGTCACGGGTATCAGGCATCAGTCCTATCCCTTTCCCTCCAAGTCATCCGGGGATGGCTCTATAGTCGCATAGCGATGAGTTCCCAGAGTCACGGACTACCCCGGTGGATTTACCATCATCTCCTGCTCCGCCGAGGATGGAGAATAGAGTCCGGCGCAGCGGGCGAGACCACGACATCGCCATTCCGCTCATGAGAAAGAGACTGAGAAGACGCAGTTGCACATCACTCCACATTCTTGCGGTGGGGATGATAGCCTATTACATCCTCGACCTTGCCTTCCCATATGGCCAGAAGGAGACTGACAGCTATCGCATATTTCCTCAGGCTGTCATGGCCATCATCTGCATATCATGCCTCGTGATGACCATAGGCAACCTACGCACCATTCGTAAGTATTCATTCACCAAGCCGTTCCTGTGCTATGCGACCCTCGCCCTGCTCTACGTCCCCTACCCTTGCTGGGGCGAAAGCAACCTGCACGACAATATCATATTCTTTCTGAAGTCATACATCGCCATATTCGTCATCTTCACATTCATCGTCTTCTACAAGCGTGACGAGAAGAAGACGAACAGAGTTGCGCACATCATTTTCTTCGTGCAGGTCATTTACGTCATGGTGAAGCTCCTCGTTGACAAACATAACTCCCTCATTGAGGAAGAGGAGTTGTTTGACTCCAATGCCGGATTCATGCTTGTGTGCTGCATCCCGTTCTCCCTGACCATACGCCACAGGCGACTCAGACTCTATCTTTACTCGTTGCTGATTATCGCTTGTATCTACAGCGGACAACGCTCGGCTGCCCTGACCGCCATTGTCACGGTGCCAATCGCCGCCATCTACTTCTGGAAGAAAGTGAAGACGAAGGATGTCATCATCCTTCTCAGTGCCCTCATCATCATCGGCATCCCGCTTATCTCGTCAGCGTACGACAACATAGTGGCGCGTAACCAGGAGGACATGCTTAAGGACTCAGTCGGTTCCGGACGAAACATCTTCTGGAAAATCGTATGGAATGACTTCTGGAACGGTGACCCTGTATATTACTTCATCGGACACGGAACGAACACAGTACAGTTCCTGCTGGACAAGAAATACGGCATAGCCATCGGCGCGCACAACGGATGGCTCGACCATCTCTACACCTTCGGACTGACAGGACTCGCACTTTACTCCCTGACCATCCTCTCACTGCTCAGAAACAGCAGGAAGATCAACCGCCATCTGCCGCACATGAAGCACCTGACGTTGCTGACATTCACCCTCCTGATGGTCAAGGTGTCAACGTCACACGGATACTGGGACATATCGTCCATCCCCATCTCCTTGGTCCTGTCACGTATCTTCTACCAGTACTTCGAGGTCCTCAACCGCAGAAGGAGACTCATACGCCATGAAAAAGATCTTGTTCATCGAGACGTGCAACTACGTTGACTATCCGTCAGGAGGCCAGCTCTCGTTCGCGAGGCACTTCGCGGCAGCGATGCGAGGAGATGCCGCCCTTGCAGGCATAAGGACCGACCGCTCGATGCTCGAGGGGGAATGGGGCAAGTGTGCCGTCGGGAAGTACGACTACGACTTCTTCAACCTGCACAACGAAGTTGTCAGTTCCTCCAAGCCGGTCATCCCCAAGAGAATCTCCGCATATCTATCCGTCAGGAAACACATCCATCGCATCATCAAGGACAGGCAGTTCGACATAATAATCATACAGGCTCCTGAAGTGCTGTTCGCATTGCCAGTCAGCCTGTTGGACAAGGTCTGTCTGATAATGCCTGGTGTCAGCAATCCATTACGGATATCCCGATACCGCTGGGCAAGATGCCTGGCGGGCATATACGACCGCCACTTCCTCAGATGTGCGAGGCTGGTCAGGTGGATATTGCCCGCAGCCGACTCAGAGACCATTGAGGGTTTCGTCAGGAGGAGCAAAGGACAACTGGACAGGAGCCGCATCACGCAGTTCCCCACCAGATATGACTCCGACATATTCCGTCCGATGCCGAAAGCCGGATGCAGGAAGCAATTAGGTCTTGGGAAAGATGACCTAATCGTCATCACGACCGGACGGCTGAACTGGTACAAGGGCTGGAAACTGCTGGTTGACGCCTTCGCACTTTTCGTCACTCAGCATCCCGAAGCCCGTCTTTTCTTCCTTGGTGAAGGAGAGGACGAGGAGAGAATCCGGGAGCACATCGTCCATCGCGGACTGAGCGGCAGGACTTTCCTGCCGGGACGTCTTTCACAGCACGACATATCGTCATATCTCAACGCAAGCGACCTGTTCGTCATGGGATCATACACCGAAGGCTGGTCAACATCATTAGTCGAGGCAGTGGCCTGCTCAAAGCCATGCGTTGTGACCGACTTCAGCAGTGCCCATGACCTGGTCAAGGACGGAGAGAACGGCTATGTCGTCAGCAGCAGGACGGCGACGGAGTTCGCCTCAGCGATGGACAAGGCCTTGTCGTTAGCGCCTGAAGACATAGAGAGCCATGCGAGGGCAGCATGCTCAATGTCGGTCAACACGCTGAGAGAGCGACTGAACGACATCCTGAGTTTCAAATAGCGACCTGCCATGACAACATTCGATGGTCTATACCAGCAAGGGAAGAAGGACACAGCCGACAAGACCGTGGTCGTATGCGGCATGGTCCGTGACTGCGGTGGCGAGCTTGCCAGAAACATTCCCGCCATCAAAGCCGTGGTATCCTGCTTCCAGGACTACAGAATCGCCGTACTTGAGAACAACAGCATTGACGACACCAAAGACGTACTGAGGAGATGGGCGGCAAGTGACAGGAAGGTCCATGTCTCCGTCAACGACTTCGACGAGACGAAATACGGCGAAATCGAGGTGGATTATTCGTCCGCACCTCATTTCAGGCTGGCGAAGATACAGAAATATGTTGACTACCGCAACAGGCTGTTCGACCTGGTGGACAGCATGGATTTTGAGCACGACTACCTCATCGTCGTTGACCTTGACGTCGCGCGGATTGATGCGGAGGGTGTGATGACCTCATTCGGCTACGCTGGGGAATGGGATGCGATCACAGCAAATGGCTACTCACACTCTGTGTTGCTGAGAAGACGATACCACGACACCTACCCACTGTGTGAATATGGCAGGGAATCACTGCCACAGCGCATTGACGAGCTGTACGACTATCGCTCCATGTTCGCTCCACTCAGGAAAGGGATGCCGTTCGTCAGAGTCTTCTCGGCCTACGGAGGCTTGGCTATATACCGGCGCCAGGCCGTCAAAGGACTGAGGTACAAAGCCATCGCCAACAGCGGCGAAGGCATTCAGACCAGATGTGAGCACTTCAGCATCTGCCTCCAGATGGCAGAAAACGGCTACGACAAGGTTTTTATCAATCCTAACATGGAGATTCTCTACCAACGGATTGACAGGAAGTCCGTCATACGCTATCTGCGCAACCTACTGAGCAAGAGGAAAGAGCAATCATACCGCAAGCAACGACATGCCTGAGTACTTCAACATAAGATACGAGTTCTCACCCACCGTCATCTGGCGAAGGATAGAAGAACAGATAAGACTCGACGAGACTGGCTATGTATGTGTGGCTGACGGCAACATCCTGCAGATGGTTCACCGGAATGCCGCGTACCGCGACACGGTTGACGGCAGCATGTTCTCGATATGCGACAGCAGTTGGGTGCCACTGTTCCTCAGATGGCTGTACGGCATGAAGGTCAGGCAGTATTGCGGGAGCCAGATATTCGAGGATGCCGTCAGGGCAAGGAAATACAGGATGTTCTTCATGGGGACTTCGGCCGAGGTGCTGAACGCACTCAGGAAGAATCTCGCAGAAAGATACGACGACAGGATTGCCTCAATGCAGTTCCACGAGCTGCCATACCGCGAGGTCGAGGACTTCGACTACCCAGCCATCGGCAGTATGGTGAACGCCGACAAGCCCGACATCATCTGGGTGGCTCTCGGAGCACCGAAACAAGAGATATTCATGTCGATGCTGAAGCCATATATTAAAAAAGGTGTGATGATAGCCGTAGGAGCCGTCTTCAAGTTCCACAGCGGAGTCTCGGAAAAGCGAGCGCCACGATGGATGACCGACTGCCACCTCGAGTTTCTGTACAGGCTTACACGTGAGCCTCGGAAACAGTTCCGCAGATGCGGCATGATAGTCAGGACTCTGCCTGCAATACTGTATGAAGAGTACAAAAAGAAGGAAAACAAGAAGTAAAAGACAATACATAATCAACATTCAAACCATGAGAAAACTATTCTATGCCTGCATCATGACCGCCTTGGCAGTTGGGTGCGCAGGACCGCGAAAAGACAAGAACACGACATTCGAAGAGGCCGAATCGCTCATCGACGCACAGTTATCAGAAGTGATGAACAACCCATCCCTCACAGCGGAGGAGATCAAGGCCAAGTCGTACTCCGTATGGTTCAACGCCTACCAGGAGCACATGGATGACAGCATCGGCTACGAGGCCTTCCTCAACATGCTGATACTTAGCGATAACCCCGACGAGATGATTGACATGTATGATGAGAGTTCCGACCTCATCCACGGCAGTCAGGTGATACAGACGAAAGTCGATGCCCTCTACAACTTGCAGACCACACAAGCCGGCAGCCAGTTCGTGGAGATAGACGGCGAGGACGCCCTCACCGGTGAGACTTTGTCGCTCAGCAGTCTCATCACTGAAGACAAGGCGACCCTCGTTGACTTCTGGGCTTCTTGGTGCGGGCCATGCCGCAGGGAAATCAAGGACCACCTGCTCGCGCTCGCTGAGACGGGAAAGGTGAACATCGTGAGTGTGGCCGTATGGGAGGAATCCGTTGACAACACGAGGAAGGCGATGGAAGACCTCGGCATCACATGGCCGGTCATCTTCACCGGAGGGCGCGAGAACTCCCCGACCATAAAATACGGCATCGTCGGCATCCCGACGCTCGTGCTAATCGGCACCGACGGCACAATCATGGCCAGAGGGCACTCCGTCGAGGACTTCGCAGACCTAATCGACCACAGGAATGACGGCACTCATCCGTGACATACTCTCCAATGACGGCTGGGACGAGTTGTTCCGCTTCGCGAAGAGACACTCCATACTGGGTGTGGTATGGGACGAAGTGCAGGACAGCCTCACTGACTTCGGAGGCATCCCCCCCTTCACACTCAGACAATGGCTCACCCTTGTAGGGAAGATCGAGGAGAACAACAAACTGATTGACGAGATTGCCTGGAGAATCTCATGCAGATTCGCGGAAGACGGACTGCCGAGCATGATTCTGAAGGGGCAGGGACTTGCCAGATACTACCCTATCCCACACCACCGCCAGCCAGGCGACATAGACATATGGATATGGCCGGACCAGACGGGGCTGAGCCTCAGCAGAAGACGTGACACCATAACGGAATACGTCAGGAAAATCGTCCCGAACACGCGGACTTGCTATCATCACACGAGTTTCAAGAGAATACAAGGAAAGGTGATTGAAGTGCATTTCACGCCATCATGGATGTATTCCCCCAGGAAGAACAGATACCTCCAGAAGTATTTCGACACCTACCTGCTGACAGTCAGCAGGGAACGACCTCAGAGCGGTCGGTTCCGTGTGCCGTCCGAGGAATTCAATCTTGTGTTCATCCTCATACATCTCTACCGCCACGTATTCGACGAAGGCATCGGACTGCGTCAGATGATGGACTATGACATGGTGCTGCGACATTCGTCCGCGGAAGACAAGACGACAGCCATGAGACACATCCGCGCCTTGGGACTTGCGAGATTTGCGGGAGCAGTGATGTATGTGCTGACGGAAGTGTTCGGGACAGAGCCCCGTCTTCTGCCCTGCGAGCCCGACGAGAAGGAAGGCAGATGGCTGTACCGGCAAATCATGGAAGGCGGGAACTTCGGCCGTCACCGGCCGGCGTCCTCACGCAAGAAGAGCGCCACCACCGCACACCTGCACAACCTCGGCCAGCGTGTCCTTCGTTCCGCCGAACTCCTCACCCACTACGGTGAAGAGGCGTCTTGGGCAATCCCCTGGCGCATCTGGCACTGGGTGTGGAGGAGGCTGAAAGGCTATTGAGCGCCACGGGGCAAACCGTCACCACACACGTTCTGCCGAGACAAGGCTCCCGGCACCTCGGCACATGCGACTGAGGGAGCCAGGCACGAAACTCAGACGTAAGGACGCGAACATGCGGATATGGGCATGTGAAGGGGATGCAAGCGGTGAGCATCCCACCCACAACTCTGTCGCACCGGAGAAACGGAAGACTGATGAGGTCATACAAAGAGTGAGAAGATAAGGGTGGCATAAACAACCACCCTTTTTTTTCATTCGGTTTTTTACTTTCGCTGTATTCATTCGTATAGTGAGTAGAGACCACAAGGAAAAATGACTCAGATCGATTCCCATATTGTCCAACAAAGCAAGCAAGGCGACAAAGACGCCTTCCGCTCTATCGTGACGCAATACCAACATCTGGTATATTCGCTTTCGCTGAAGATGTTGTGCAATGAAGAGGATGCGAAAGACGTCGTGCAGGAATCGTTTATCAAGATATGGTTGAACATACACCTTTTTGACGAAAGCAAGAACTTCTCCACTTGGGTTTACACCATCGCCGCACGCCTATGCCTGGACAAGCTGAGAGCAAGAAGGCATATACTTCCCCTGCCTGACGAAGAGCAAGCCATGAGCCACTTCGTCTCCAATTCCGACATACAGGTGGGTTCTATAAATTCATTTCTTGCGATTTTGAGGTTTGTTCCGAACAG